>JAKMDG010000396.1 GCA_022428035.1 Longimicrobiales bacterium | reverse complement strand
TGCGATGGCCGTGTCGTGAGCCTGCTGGAGGGTGGCTATGACCCCAAGCGGCTTGGGGTGGGGACCGTTGCGCTGATTCGGGCACTCGCAGGTCTGAGCGATACCGAGGACTAGGCTCGCGTTGCCCCCGGCATCGCGGTCCATACCTTTCCTGCCCATGCATTCGAATGAGACGGGGGATCCCCCGTACGCTCCGGCGGTTCCCTCCATGCTGGATCTGGTGAGACTCAGCCCCAGGCGGCTGTTTCCGCCCGGGGGCGAGGAACTCTACCGGCAGATCGCACTTCTGACGGAGATGCGCCCCGGACTCGAGGTTCTCGATGTGGCCTCTGGCAAAGGTGTCCCGCTCGAGTACTTCGTGACCGAGTTCGGTGTGACCGCATCGGGCGTCGAGATCGACCCCTCGATGGTCCACCAGGCCGATTCGTGGAGTCGAGAGCTGGGCGCGAGTGACCGACTGCAGTTTCAGTCAGGTCGTTCGGACCGACTCCCGTACCGGGATGAAATCTTCGATATCGCCATCGGTGAGATCGCGCTCGCCAATCATTGCGAACCGGAAGAGGCGGTGCGAGAGCTGGTACGGGTCACGAAGCCCGGCGGATTCGTGGTGCTCGTTCAGCTGGTCTGGAAAGCACCCGTCGAGGAGACGCGCCGGACGGTGTTGGCCGACCACCTAGGCGCCCGGCCGATGATGGTCGTCGAGTGGCGGCGCATTCTCCGGGAAGCGGGGGTCGTGGATGTGCAGGTGGAGGACTGGTCGGACGAAGAGACGGCCTTCCGGTCCGAGGCTGTGAAGCCATTCGCCGATTTCGCCGAAATATTTACCCTGGCTGAGCGGCTCTCTATTCTGCGCCGAGCCTGGCAGCGTTGGGGACTCCGGGGTGTCAGCACGGCGCTCTCGCGCGAGAGTGAGGTCCATAAACTGCTGAGCAGCGAGCGAATCCTGGGGCTGGATCTGCTTCGCGGGCGAAAGGTCGAAGCTGACCCCTCCGGCCTGGCGCGGAAGGACGCAGCGGATCTCGGCAACGCAGATCTGGCCACGGAGCCTGTCGCTGTCGAAGGAGAGGTCCGAGCGGCGGCCTCAACGGTGGAAGATGCGCCATCGCGGTACGAACAAGACGATAAACCCGAGACTGCCGGGCTGCCGCTCTTTGGAGACGTGCCAGCCCGCGAGGAAGAGTAACCGACGTGAGTGACGCACTGCTGTGCACCCAGGACGGGATTGACCGAGTTCAAGCTGCGCTGCGTGAGCAGGGCCTGGATGGCTGGCTGCTGTATGAGTTTCACCACATCAACCCCGTACCCGTAGCGCTTCTCGGATTGGGGAAGACCACGCGCCGGGCCTTTGTGCTCATTCCCGCTGAGGGCGAGCCTGTGGCCATGATCCACGCGATCGAGGCGTCGTCGTGGCGTCACTGGCCGTTTGCACGACAGAGCTACTCCGGATGGCGTGACATGGAGGAGAAGCTGGAAGCGTTGGTCGAGAACCGAACTCGCCTTGCCATGGAGATTTCGCCGGGTGCAGCGGTCCCCACACTCGACTACGTACCGGCGGGCATCGCGGGCCTGTTGCTCGAGCACGGCGTGGAAATCGCTTCCTCGGGAGATCTGGTGTCTGCGTTCCACTCCGTTCTGTCCCAGAAGCAACTCGACGACCATCGGCGTGCCTCGGTTGTGGTCAAAGAGGTTGCACGAGCGGCCTTCGAGCGTGCCGCCGATGCGATTCGGTCTGGCGCGCCCACGAGCGAGGGCATGCTGTCGGCGTGGATCATTGAACAGCTGCAGTCGCAGGGGCTCTTGGACCAGGTCTCGTGTATCGTAGCGATCGGACCTCGTGCATCTGACTCTCACTACGCGCCGGTCGGAGACGGTGAAACGATCAAACGCGGTGACCTGCTTCTCATTGATTTATGGGGCGCGTTTTCCGGCTCCGTTGCCGCGGATCAGACGTGGATGGGGGTCTTGGCCTCTGAGGTCGACGATCGAACGCGGGAGATCTGGGAAGCGGTCCGCGACGCTCGTGATGCCGCACTCGAGTTTCTGTGTACACGCTTCGACGCTGGTGAGGACGTGATGGGGCTCGAGGTAGACGACGTCTCCCGTGCGGTAATCACTGATCGTGGCTATGGCGAGTTCTTCGTCCATCGCACGGGTCATTCGATCGACATCGACCTTCACGGCAGCGGTCCCAACCTCGACAATCTCGAGAGCCGGGACGAGCGAAAGCTGCTGCCTGGGGTGGCGTTCTCCGTGGAGCCGGGGATCTACATCACGGACGACATAGGAGTGCGAAGCGAGGTCAATGTCTATTGGGGCCCCGAGGGGCCTGAGATCACGCCTGAGGGATACCAGACCGACATCTTCACGCTGCTTGACGATTGACGGGAGGGCGTTCGCGCGTCGAAGTCGCGCTTCCACTCCCCATTTATCGCACCTTCACCTACGCGGTCGAAGGTGAGGCTCCGGCGCCCGGTACCCGTGTGCTGGTGCCCTTCCGGCGCGAGGAGCGTATCGGGTGGGTGACAGGTGGTCCGCCCGACCCGGATGTCGAGCGCGTAAAGTCCGTCCTGGACATCCTCGAGGACACACCCTCGGTTCCGGCAGACCTGCTTAAGCTCTGCGGCTGGATGGCCTCCTACTACGTGGCGCCCCTCGGGATCGCGATCAGGGCCGCAATGCCTGCGGTCCTTTCGGACGTCTCTCGTGACTATCTGGCGCCGACAGGACGGGGTGCGAGCACCTTGCGTCCACGTGAGACACGTCTGCTTGCCTGGCTGACAGAACACCATGGACCGCAGCGAGTACGGACGGCTAGAAAAGCTCTTGGCATGGGGTCCATCTGGCCGGAAGTCCGGTCTCTGACGGCGTCAGGTGTCATTACGCACGAGACCGTTGCTCCACCCGCGCCATCCGTGAAGACAAGACGGAGGGTTCGTATCATACGGGTACTCCAGAATCTGCTTGAGCGGGACGAGGCTTTCGGGCGCGCCGTTCGCCAGAAGGAGGCATACGCGTTCATCGAGGCGGCGGGGGGCTCTGTGGAACTCGCTCGCCTCACGGGAGAAGGGAGCTTCAGCCGGGGGGTCGTATCGGAGCTTGAGAAGAAGGGGCTGGTCGATGTTGCCGACGAGGAGGAGATACGAGATCCCTTTGCCGGGACTTCGCAGGAGCCGCCACCAGACCTGACGCCCACCGCGGACCAGCAAGTAGCGCTGGATGCACTCATCGCAGCGCTCGATGAGCCCCAGCCAGACCCTTTCCTCCTGCAGGGCATCACGGGGTCAGGTAAGACGTTGGTCTACATCGAGCTTTTGCGGGAAGCTCTGGCACGCGGACGTACGGCGATCGTGCTGGTCCCCGAAATCTCGCTGACGCCGCAGACCGTATCACGATTTCGTGCGCACTTCGGAGACGAAGTGGCAGTGCTTCATTCCGGGCTCTCGTCTGGCGAGCGGTACGACGCGTGGCGGCTGTTGCGTCGCGGCGAGCGGCGGATTGCGGTCGGTGCGCGATCGGCGCTCTTCGCTCCCCTTCAAAACATCGGCGTCGTGGTGGTGGACGAGGAACATGACGGCAGTTACAAGCAGTCCGAGGCTCCTCGCTACCACGCCCGAGATCTGGCCGTCGTCCGAGCCCGGGCACACAGGGCTGTCTGTGTTCTGGGCAGTGCAACGCCGTCACTCGAGTCATGGTACAACTCGTCTCTGGGCAAGTTCAGGCGTCTTCTTCTACCCGAGCGCGCGGGAGGTGGTCGGCTTCCGGAGGTTCGCGTGATCGATTTGCGCTCGGAGCGGAAGAAAGAAAAGAAGACCCCGGGCGCGAGTGCTGCGGCGAAGTCCGGATCTGGCCGGTCCACGCGCGGAGGTGGTGTCCTGTCCGCGGATCTGGTGACTGAAATCGACACCCGACTCGCCCGGTCGGAGCAGGTGATCCTTCTGCTGAACCGAAGGGGCTACTCGGCGTTCGTGCAGTGCCGCGAGTGCGGAGAGGTGGAGCAGTGTGAGAATTGTTCGATCTCACTCACGTACCATCGAACGACACAGCGGATTGTGTGCCATCACTGTCGGTTCGAGGCGATGGCGCCCTCCCGCTGTGTTCGATGCGGTTCGACAGACCTCTCTTTCCGGGGTCTGGGCACGGAGCAAGTCGAGCGGATTGCAGTCGAGACGTTTCCTGACGCTCGACTTGCACGAATGGACGTCGATACGACGTCTGGGAAGTGGGCTCACCAGCGGATTCTAGATCGCGTGGGAAGTGGCGAGATCGATATCCTGCTCGGCACTCAAATGATTGCAA
>JAKMDG010000523.1 GCA_022428035.1 Longimicrobiales bacterium | reverse complement strand
CCGGTTGAGGTCAACGACTTCCCGGGCTTCGTCTCGAACCGGGTCCTCATGCCCATGATCAACGAGGCGGTATTCTCGGTCATGGAAGGGGTCGCGCAGCCCGAAGCGATCGACACGGTCATGAAGTTGGGGATGAATCACCCCATGGGACCGCTGGCGCTCGCGGATCTGATCGGCCTCGATACGTGCCTGAACATTCTCGAGGTGCTCCACCGCGAGTTGGGCGATGATCGGTACCGACCATGCCCGCTCCTGCGAAAGTATGTGGCAGCTGGATGGCTTGGGCGGAAGTCCGGTCGTGGCTTCTACCAATACAGCTGAGGATGACGATATGCTGAATGAGGAACAGCTCGAGCTCCGGCAGCTGGCGCGTGACTTCGCCAAGGCTGAGCTACGTCCCCACACCTCGGTGTGGGACGAGCAACGTGCGCTAGATGACGACGTGTTCGAGAAGCTGGCCGAGTCGGGCTTCCTCGGTATGCTGATTCCCGAAGAGCACGGCGGACTCGGCTTCGAGCTCGCCACCTACCTGACCGTACTCGAGGAGTTGGCCTGGGGAGATGCCGCGGTGGCGCTCTCGGTCGCAATCCACAACGGTCCCGTAGTCGACATGCTCATGGGGCACGGTACGGACGACCAGAAAGCTCGCTGGTTGCCGCTCATGGCAACGGGAGAGGCATTGGGCGCCTTTGCGCTCTCGGAACCCGAGAGCGGCTCCGATGCGTCGTCGATTTCGACGACTGCCCGGCTGGATGGAGACAACTGGGTACTGGACGGGACGAAGCGCTGGGTCACCAATGGCGCTCGTGCGGGTCTGGTGGTGGTCTTTGCGCGGACGGAAGAAGACGGGCTCGGTGCGTTCCTCGTTCCGACCGACGCCGAGGGCTATTCGGTGGGCAATCGGGAAAAGACGCTTGGTCTACGAGCCTCGGAGACCGTGTCTGTCAGTCTGAACGAGGTCCGCCTGCCGTTAGATGCGCTAGTCGGCGAGGCAGGACAGGGGCTTCGTTATGCACTCGAGGTGCTGGACCTGGGTCGTATCGGGATCGCGATCCAGGCGACTGGTATTGGGCGAGCAGCGATCGAGCATGCGGCGACGTATGCGCTCGAGCGGCAACAGTTCGGGACCCCGATCGCGCGCTTCGGTGCGCTTCAGGCGAAGCTCGCGGACGCGGCGCAGCGCGTGGCCGGTGGCCGTGCCCTCGCGCTCCACGCTGCCGAGATATGGAGCCGCGGGGCAGAAAACGGGACTCGCCTCGGGTCGGACGGGCTTACCGCGCGCGCGGCGATTGCCAAGCTGGCAGCCTCGGAGGCCGCCAGCTTCGCCTCTGATGAGGCGATTCAGATCTTCGGTGGTTACGGCTACATGCGGCACTACCCGGTCGAGCGACTCCTGCGGGACGCGAAGGGCACCGAGATCTACGAGGGGTCCAACGAAATCATGCGACGCGTCATTGCCGGGGAAATCCTTCGGGATGCCGGTGACGAGAACCTTTGAATAAGACGACCATGGAACTCTTCAAGCTGATGTCCGAAGGCAGTCATGAGCAGATCATGTACTGGAGTGATCCCGAGTTCGGATATCGGGGCATTATCGCGGTCCACGACACGACGCTGGGCCCGGCGCTTGGTGGTACGCGATTCTGGACCTACGAAACCGACGCTGAAGCCACGGTAGACGCCCTCCGTCTGTCACGCGGGATGACGTACAAGGCGGCCATCACCGGCCTGAACCTCGGGGGCGGTAAATCCGTCATCTGGGGTGACAACCGGCGAGCAGATCGCGAAATGATCTTCCGAGCCCACGGACGTGCGGTCGACTCGCTCGGTGGTCGATACATCACGGCGGAGGACGTAGGGACGTCTCCCGACGACATGGAGTACGTCTCCATGGAGACCGAGCACGTCGTGGGGTTGAACGGTCTCTCGGGAGACCCGTCACCGGTTACGGCGTTCGGCGTGTATCGGGGGATCAAGGCCTCGGCAGCTCAGCGCTATGGTGACGACTCTCTCAAGAATCGCCACATCGCAGTGCAAGGCCTCGGCCATGTCGGCTACTACCTCTGTCAGGATCTCGCGTCCGAGGGCGCCAAGCTCACGGTTGCCGATATCGACGCAGACTCCGTGAATCGTGTGGTCGAAGAGTTCGGTGCCACCGCGGTGCCGCCGGAGGCCATCTACTCGGTCGACGCTGACATCTTCGCTCCCTGCGCGCTGGGTGCGGTGGTGAACGACGATACCCTCGGACAGTTCAGCTTCGACATCATCGCCGGTGCGGCGAACAACGTCCTGGCGGATAGCTCGGTGCACGGCCCGGCTCTGACGCAAAAGGGCATTCTTTATGCGCCCGACTACGTGATCAACGCCGGCGGCCTCGTGAACGTGTATGGCGAGATCCACGAATGGGACGCTGAGCGATCAAAGAAGAAGGCCGGCGAGATCTACCACGCGCTCCTTGGAATTTTCGAGCTTTCCGCGAGTGAGGGGATCGGTACCCATACGGCAGCTGATCGGGTTGCAGAGCACCGCGTCGCGCAGGCAAGGCATCTCCAGCGGACCTGGTAGCGTGTTTGATCACCTGAAGGACGCGGATCCCGCGATCTTCGACGCGATGGTCGCAGAAATCGGTCGTCAGGAAGACGGCCTGGAAATGATCGCGTCGGAGAACTTCACGTCACTCGCGGTCATGGAGACGACCGGCTCTGTGATGACGAACAAGTATGCGGAGGGCCTTCCCGGTCGCCGGTATTATGGCGGATGCGAATTCGTCGACATCGCCGAGAATCTGGCCCGTGATCGGGCGCGGGAACTCTTCGGCGCAGCTCACGCCAACGTACAAGCGCACTCGGGTGCTCAGGCGAATATGGCGACCTACTTCGCGCTGCTGGAGCCAGGAGACTCGATCCTCGGCATGGACCTGAGTCACGGCGGGCACCTGACGCATGGATCCCGTGTGAACTTCAGCGGCAAGGTCTTCGCTGCATCCTCGTATGGTGTCCGACCCGACGACGGACTGATTGACTACGATGCACTTCGCGATCAGGCGCGATCAGAGAGGCCGAGGATGATCGTCGCGGGGGCGAGTGCGTATCCTCGGGTCATCGATTTCGCAGCGTTCGGTGAGATCGCTCGAGAGGTAGAGGCATACCTGCTCGTGGACATGGCCCACATCGCAGGGTTGGTGGCGACCGGACACCACCCGTCACCGGTGCCCCACGCAGATGTGGTGACGACGACCACGCACAAGACGCTTCGGGGGCCCAGGGGTGGGTTGATTCTTTGCCGGGAGGATCATGCGACCGTAATCGATAAGGCGGTCTTTCCCTTCATGCAGGGTGGACCGCTCATGCATGCGATCGCCGCCAAGGCAGTCGCGTTCGGCGAGGCGCTCAACCCGGCATTCACGACGTACTCCGGCCAGGTAATCACGAACGCCAGGGCGCTCGGGGCACGACTCGTCGAGCACGGCTTCCAGCTCGTGTCCGGCGGTACGGACAATCATCTGATTCTCGTGGACCTGCGCGGCAGCCACGCCGACCTGTCGGGAAAGGATGCGGAAGAGGCGTTGGAAGGCGCGGCGATCACAGTCAACAAGAACACGGTGCCGGGGGAAATGCGCTCGCCGTTCGTCACGTCCGGACTCCGGATCGGGACGCCCGGGCTCACCACGCGAGGCATGGGTGAGCCCGAGATGGTGTTGATTGCGGACTGGATCGCCGAGATCCTCGCGGCACCGGTGGACCATGAGGTTCAGCGTCGGGTGCGTGCGGGCGTCGGTCAGCTCTGCGGCCGCTTCCCGCTATATCCGTCGCTGGCTGAGGCCTGAGCCCTGGTGACCGCAGGGTGGGCTGATTTTTTGGACATGTTCTGATCGCTACCTAGCGCGAGGGCAGGCGGTTTCCCACATTCCGCCCCATGACTGAACTACAGTTTGCAGATGAGATTCTGGACCAGCTCCAGGAGCGGAATCCGCGGTTCCACGCCCGCTCCTACGAATTTGTCCTGCACGCACTTCATTCAGTCATCCGGACTCTCGATGAGCCTCGCCACATCACGGGGCATGAACTCACCAACGGCGTTCGAGAGCTGGCGCTCGGCCGCTACGGTCCCCTCGCCAGGACCGTGCTCGAGCATTGGGGCATTCACGAAACGGAAGACGTGGGCCGGGTCGTGTTCGCGATGGTCGAACAGGGCATCCTTGTGAAAGAGGATGAAGACGATCAGCAGGATTTCACCGACCTCTTCGATTTTGAAGAGGCTTTCGAGCGTGAATATCCCTGGAGTGCTCACCCCTGATTGCAGGAACCGGTTCACGCGACCGGTTGAATTCCAAGACACGCCCGGTCGAGTCGGGCAAACCGACGACTCTGTTCGTCACGCAGCCCTTGGGAGGGGATGGCCATGGTGGATGACAGCGGTTTTCCGCGGTGTCAAAAGTGTGATGGGGGCCTTTTGCTCCCACTTTCCGATTACGGGCGGGACGGAGCACCGATTCGCTACAAGGCCTGGGTCTGCTCGAGTCCCGAATGTGGGTTCAACATCCGGATCGACAACGGTGAGATCACACTCGGGCGACAAATCGGACAGAGCTACAAATAAGGTCTTTGTGTCGCGCAGTGTCGCCGCTCTGGCGTGGACGCCCAGCATACCATGAGTTCGGATCACGTACCGCCATCGCCCTATTCGCGTGATCTGGTTCGCGCGCAGAGTGGTTCGGAGGCAGCAGATTTCGACGCCCGCGCAATCCATGATGTCGGTGTTCCTCAGTCCGTCCTCATGGAGAATGCAGGCCGGTCAGCAGCGCTCGTCATTCAGGCGCTTCACGGACCTCGTCGGCTGGTGGGTGTGGTGGGGGCTGGCAACAACGGTGGTGACGCCCTCGTTGTGCTTCGGACGATGGCTGCCTGGGGTGTCGATGTGACTGCGCTGGTGGTCGCTGATCGGAGCGCGGACGATCCGCTGCTGCACGGTTGGCCCATCCATACCGTGTTCGACCAAGAACTCCCCGATGAAGCGCGCGGTCGGTTGCTCGATGATGCGGATGTGATCGTCGACGGTGTCCTCGGAACAGGTGTGCGAGGTGCTGCACGCGACCGGCAGGCGGCCGCCATCGAGGCAATGAACCGGTCGTCTACGCCGGTCGTGGCTCTGGATATACCATCCGGGGCTGACGCGACCACCGGGCACGTACCAGGCTCCGTGGTGCATGCGGCGCTGACCATCGCGTTCGGAGCGCCCAAGACGGGTGGACTACTCCACCCCACCCGCGGACACGTGGGCCGGCATGTTGCGGTAGAGATCGGGTTTCCTCCCCTCACCGAGTCTGACGCGAGCGCACTCGTCGTGACGCCGAGGTGGGCTCGGCG
>JAKMDG010000513.1 GCA_022428035.1 Longimicrobiales bacterium | reverse complement strand
GGCCGAGCTCATCGAGGCCTCGCAAACCATCCGAGGCCATCATGACGTCGAAACCCTTGGCGCCGAGGGTTGCCTCGAGAACACGCCGAATGTGAGGCTCGTCGTCGACAACGAGAACGCGTCGATTCCGTGCGACGGGCGGGGCGTCTGCCACCGCATCACCTCACTGGACGGGAGTGGGGGAGGAGACCGCTCCGATCGGGACACACGGCCCTCCGTGACTGGCGCGGAACCTACCCCTGAGATGGGTTAAAGTCAAGGAACCACGCGGCTTTTCGGGGTTGACCCCTTGTAACCATCTCGTCAACTTCCCCCACCCGTTTCGGCTCCTGTTCGAGGTCCGTTTTGAATCAGATATCAGGCCAGAATCACCGGCGTTCCCGCGCCGCTCTGTCGCTTGCGGGGGCGCTGTGCATCCTCATGACCGCCACGGCCTGCGACGACGACCCGTTCTCGTTCAACTGGACGGACAACCCGGACACGGTGCTCCTGTATTCGATGGCGCGACCTGAACTGGGCCTCGTTTCGGCGTACTCGTTCTTCCAGGGTCTCGAGCTGGAGGTCGAGGTGCCGGGTGTTGCCGGTCAGTGGGACGTAGCCGTCGATACACGGGATGGTCAGATCGTTCTGTTGCCTCCCCCGGTCCTCGGCATCTTCGCGGAGGCCGAGATCTCAACCTTCGAAGACACCCGTCTCGAAGACGTCACGGTGGCCCCAAGCGATTCACTCCGATATGTCTCCGACGAGCCGGTGGTCGTGGAATTCGGCAACGTCTATGTGGTCAAGACGAATCGTTCGCCAGGGTCATTCGGTCGCTCCTGCCGGTATCACTCGAAGCTGGAAGCGGTCGATATCGATCCCGTGGGTGGGACGTTCATCTTCCGGCATGTCACGAATCCCGTGTGTAACGACCGGGACCTCGTGCCTCCGAACTGACCCATGCTCGACATCCGGCGACTCCGTGCTGAGCCCGACGCCGTAAAGGAGGCGCTCAGGAAGCGAGATGCCTCGTTCACTCAGGCCGTGGATGCGATCCTGTCTCGGGATGAGGCCCGGCGTGAGGCGATCGGTGAAGCGAACGAGCTCAAGGCCCGGCGCAACAGCGTGTCGAAGCAGGTCGGTGAATTGAAACGATCGGGTCAGGATGCGTCAGCGATCATCGAGCAGACGCGCGCCCTGGGCCAGCAGATTAGTGATCTCGACGACATGATTCGCGATGCTGACGACTTCATTCGTCAGCATCTGCTCCTCATCCCGAATGAACCGCACCCGGATGTGCCCGTCGGTGGAGAGGAGGACAACGAGGTTCTTTCGACATGGGGTACGCCGGCCACGTTCGACTTCGAGGCACAGCCCCATTGGTCGATTGGTGAAGATCTCGGGATTCTCGATATGCCCCGTGGCTCGAAGATCTCCGGGTCGGGTTTCCCTGTGCTGGTCGGGCGCGGCGCTCGACTGCAACGAGGCCTGATCAACTTCTTCCTCGATGTGCACACGGAGGAGCACGACTACACCGAGGTGCGGGTGCCCTACATGGTCAGCCCGGAGTCGATGACGGCCACCGGCCAGCTCCCGAAATTCGCGGAGGAGTCGTACCAGTCGGAGAAAGACGATCTATGGCTGGTGCCGACCGCTGAAGTGCCCGTCACCAACCTGCACCGTGACGAACTACTCACCGTCGAGGACCTGCCCAGACGATACACGGCGTATTCGCCGTGCTTCCGGCGGGAAGCGGGTGCGGCCGGGAAGGACACACGTGGTTTGCTCCGCGTTCATCAGTTCGACAAGGTCGAGCTCGTTCGCTTCGAGACGCCCGAGCGCGGTCTCGAGGCGCTGGAGGAACTCACGCGGGAGGTGGAGACGCTGTTGGAACGCCTCGGCCTGCACCATCGGCGAGTTCTGCTCGCCACCGGTGATCTGGGGCAGAGTGGAGCGATGACGTACGACCTGGAGGTGTGGGCACCGGGGGTGGAGAAATGGCTCGAGGTATCCAGCTGCACGACGTTCACCGATTACCAGGCGCGCCGGGGCAACATCCGGTTTCGTCGTGCTCAGGCGGAAAAGCCCGAGTTCGTCCATACACTCAACGGTTCGGGGCTGGCGCTGCCTCGCGTCGTCGCATCTCTGCTCGAGACTTACCAGGAAGCGGACGGCAGTGTCTCGCTTCCTGAGGCCCTCCACCCCTACGTTGGGGCGGAGCGGCTAACCGCCCCGACGTAGACAAGCTCAGCTCTTGCCTCGTCCGGGGTGGGCACGACGTCCCGATCTCCTGCTCCGATGATCCGCATTAAGTGGCCCGTCGCCTTGGCGACACTGTTCGTGATGCTGCTGGGTTCGTACCTCCTGTACACTCAGCAGATCTTCCGTCGCGTCCAGGAAAATTCAGAGCTCCTGTCCCGGATCTACACCGAGGTGCAGGAGGGCCTGGTCTCACAGGATCAGGCCGAGGTGACCCAGTCCCTTCTAGAGCTTCAGCAGATCGTCACCCAGTCCGGGGTGCCGCTCGTCGTCATGGGCCCAGGTGATACCGTACTGAACCACGTGAATCTGCCGTTTGATGTGGACGATCGGACGGTGGAGGGCCAGGAGCGCATACGGGCGTACGTCCGGCGACTCGACGAAGAGCATGATCCGGTAGGAGACCCGCTCGGAGCCCAGCACATTCACTTTGGGGATTCTCCGGAAGCGCGAAGTTTGCGCTCCGTCCCCTACCTTCAGGCGGCAGGACTGCTGCTGACCGCCTTCATTGGCTTTCTGGTGGTCCGGTACCAGAGG
>JAKMDG010000497.1 GCA_022428035.1 Longimicrobiales bacterium | reverse complement strand
GCATCACCGTCGAGTACCGACATCAGGACGCCGGTGGCTCACTCGGTGCCGCCGAAACCGTTGCAGTCGACCTGACGAGGGGACCGGGCTTTGTCGATCTGAGCTCTGGATCGGTCGTGGCACCAACCGCCTGTGACTGGGACCTGTCCGTGAGCCCCTTCTTCACGATCGAGTTCAACGACGCGTGTAGTGCCGGCACCTTCCCGCTCGATCCCACGGAGGACTTCAACGCGTTGACGAACGCGGACGATGCGCCGGAGTACGGCGCGTTTCTTTCTGCCATCAGTGGTGCGTTCCCCGGGACGATCGAGGGCGCCGGGGGCGTGTTCTGGTACAACATTCAGGGCAATCAGCGCCTCTGGCCCACGCACAATGTCTTCCTGGTCCGCGTCGGGTCCTCGGTCTTCAAGGTCCAGGTGGTCGACTACTACAGTTCGACGGGCGACTCCGGCTTCCCGACGTTGAGGTTCGAGCAGATCCAGTGATCACCAGGAGTCTGGTCGCCGTCGCGACCGGATTGCTCCTCGCAGGGCCCGTGTCGGCCCAGGACGGGCGTGTCATTGATCCGCTCTCCGGGGCCGGCATTGCCTTCGCCGAGATCTCCTGGCATCCCGGGGACCCGGAGGCCGACCCGGCCGCGCGCATCGAGACGAAGTTGAACGGCCGCTTCACTCTCCCCGACGACTGGCGCGCCCCCGGATGGATCGAGGTGCGCTCGCTAGGCCACCAGACACTCAGGCTCTCGTTTGACGACGCGGCAGCCCTCGACTGGAGCTTTGTCCTCGACGCGGACCCACTCGAGCTCGAGTCCGTACTCGTCACGGCAGGCGCCCGCTCCCAGCGACGCTCGGAGATCGCGGTTCCGATCGTCCAGATTACGGCCGAGGAGATTCTGATCTCCGGTGCGGCATCCGCAGATCAACTCCTCGACGAGCTCCCCGGCCTGCAGTCTGCGCCCAAGGCTCCGGTGGGATCGACCATCCAGATTCGTGGGATCGGGGACGCCCGGGTCCTCGTGCTGGTGGATGGCCAGCCTGCCAACGGCGCGCTGCTCGAAGACCGGGACCTGAGCCGGATCTCGCTGTCGGGCGTTGAGCGTGTGGAGGTCGTAAAGGGGCCGCTCTCGACACTCTATGGCTCTGACGCGCTCGGCGGTGTCATCAACGTGATCACCCGGACGCCCGAGCGAGGATTCAAGGCTGAGGCGCGCGCCCTGTCCGGCTCAGGTGGTCGGTATCAGGGAGACGTCACCGTATCGGGCGGCGGCCCCGTGGTGGTGCGCGCGACGGGAAGCTGGCGTCAACAGGAGCAGGTGCCCGGTCTCGATGGGACTGCTGACGCCTTTGCGCGCGTCTGGGACTTCAAGTCCACGGTGCGGGCCGGCGACTCCAACGGTGTGCGCGCTCGGGCCGACATCGCGTACCTGCGGGAGCGTCAGCGATGGCCGGTCGGTGGAGGCTTCTCTGGCTTCAACGACAACCAAGGCCTCACAGGGTGGGCGGAAGTGACCCTCCCGGGTCTGGGCGGTGACTGGACGGTACGGACCCTGGCCCAGGGGTACGAGCACCTCTTCCGGCGTGCCCGCGGTGACGCACCGATCTCGGGCAACGACGACGAAAAGCAGGTGGAAGACCTCTGGAAGGCCAGCGTCCTGCACGCGCGGACGATCGGAGGGCACCACATCGACGTCGGTGTAGAGGGGTCGCGGCGCTCGATCGAGTCCCCGGACAAGATCCTCGAGGACCAGGCGGCGGACGACCAGTTCGAGGTTTTCGGCCAGGACGCATGGACGATGGGGTCCACGACCGTGACCGGTGGCGTACGGGGCACCGTCAACGACCGCTGGGGCAACGCCGTCTCACCCACCCTCGGTCTCACCACCATGCCTGGATCGGAAGTGCGCCTGAGAGCGCTCGTCGGCCGCGGCTTCCGTGCGCCCTCATTCAAGGAGCTGGCATGGGATTTCGCCAACATCGGGGCCGGGTACACGGTTCAGGGCTCGCCTGACCTCGAACCGGAGCGGTCCTGGAACATGACAGCCGGGGTCGACTGGGCTCCGTCCGCGCGCTTCACCGTCGGCTTCGAAGCCTACACCAACCGTATCACGAACCTCATCGAGACCAGCTTCATCGGGAACAACCCTTCGGGGCTGCTGATCTTCTCGCCCAGCAATCTCTCCGAGGCCCGGACACAGGGCGTTGAAGTGTCGACATCCGGGCGTCTGGGGACATGGGAAGCGATCGCGGAGTACGTGCTGCTCGACGCGAAGTCCCTGGAGGACGACCTGCCTCTCGACCGACGTTCAAAACACTCCGGACGTGTGCGCGTGGGGCGGACTCTGCCTGTGCTCGACGGCCTGCGCCTGCACGTCACCACGGTGCTGACGGGGGACGCTCCGATCGTGGCCATCGACGAATTCGGTCAGCGGAACGTGCTCGACACGCAGGAGCGCTTCGTCTCCGTGGATGTGCAGAGCACGCTCCAGCTGCCCCGCGGGCTTCACCTCGTGTTCGGCGTAACCAACCTGCTCGACGCTCGCCCCGATGGCTGGCTGGCGGTCATCGAGCGTCAGTTCCGCCTCGGTCTCGAGGCGCGCGACCTCTTCTAGCTGATCGTCCAGCCGAGCCCGGTCGTGCCCCCGACGACCGGAAGCGTGATGGCTGTCCCCGTCAGGTCGATCTGAAGCTCCGTGCCGGGTTCAGGCCACAGCGTGAACTCCGGATCGCTCGAGAAGATCATCAGTCCGATGCGCTGGCCGGCAGGGATGACCTGATCGTCCGGCTGCAGATCGAAGGTCAGCTCACGGAACTCGCCGGGAGTGAGCGGCGTGCTCTCCCGCAGCGACCCCTCGTTCTGGGGATCAGCCCATCCACGGGTGATGAGGTTGTCATTGATCGAGGCTCCGTCGGTCCACGGCAGCGAGATGAGCCAGACGGAGAGGTTCGCTGCTCCAGCGTTCGCCGCGACCCGGACCGTCAGCGTGGCTACACCGGACAGATGGACATCCTGCGTGAGTTCGGGCGTCGCGTAGAGCAGACGATTCGTCGACGCGGCCGCGGCGGCGTGTGCCGCACCGTCAAAGCTGACGTCGTCGGTGAGGCCTTCGATACCGGAATCGGTCGAAGCCGCGAGCGACAACGTCCCGACCTCGTTACCACCACCAGTCGGATACAGCGTGACCGACTCGGCCTCGGGGTTCGGATAGTCGTCATACGCGGTAGGCTCGTTCCCCTGCACCCCCTCACGCACGATCCACGCTTTGGGATCATTCTCTACCCCGTTCTCGACATCGTACACGTAGCGGGTGAACCAGCGATTCATCTGTTCGAGCGGAGGCGGGCCACCATGCCCACCCTGGTGGTAGAAGATCTGGAGCGGCACCCCACGGTCCTTGAGTGCCTCGGAGATCCGGTAGCTGTGCTCGGGCATCACGTTCCAGTCGTTGAA
>JAKMDG010000458.1 GCA_022428035.1 Longimicrobiales bacterium | reverse complement strand
CCCACCCCACGCGCTGCTCGAACTCCGAGCTGCTCATCTGGACGTTGATGGAGCCGGCGATGTGGCCTCCGCCCCATGCTGCAGACGAACGCGTATCGATCAGATGGTGCCCGTCACCGATCATCGCCTCCACGTCGGCCGGACTCAGCGCGTTCACCTTCGGAACACCGCGAGTCAGCTCCCGCCTGCCCTGATTGATCGCCACGATGTTGAGAATGTTCGCCGGCTTGATCGGCTGATCCTCGTCCATGTAGGCGGTGAACCGCTCGCGGTCCTCGATTCTGAGCGCGTCGTTGAAGCGGCGCTCGTACCCTACGCTTGTGACAACCTTGCCACTGGACACGCGTCCTCAGGTGGAGCCGGCCAGGTGACCTGGATAGACCTCCACATGATCCGGGAGATCGAGAAACCTCGGGATACTGACATCAAATAGGACGGGAGCGCCGTCTTCACCCTTCTGGGCCAGGTCGGGCCGAGCCACATCTCCAACCATGACGAAATCGGCCGTCAATACGAACCACGGCTCGTCGCCCCGAGGGTAGTCGTAGACGACGAGGTTGATCTGTTCCGGGCGGTGTCCGGGAACGTGCATGATCTCCAACCCCACTCCACCCATGCGCAGCAGATCCCCGTGCTTCACCCGGGTCGCTTCATAGGTGATGTCGGCGAGCTCGGGCAACATCAGTTCTCCACCCGTCTCCTCCGCCAGCAACCGGGCGCCGGATACGTGGTCGGCGTGGCTGTGGGAGTCGATGACGTAGCGGATCTTCGACCCATGCTTCTTCGCCATCGCCAGATACGGCTGAATGTCCCACAGCGGATCGAAGACCGCGCACTCATTCGTGCGCTGGCACCCGATCATGTAGGCCGCGCATCCGGTTTCCTCCCGGATGATGGTTTCGAACCACATGCGTCACGCCTCCAGGGGCAGAGGTTCAGAATGGAGTCTGAGTCTTGATTCGTATGGGCTCTCCCACAAGTCAGTCCGCACGCCTCGAGGCCACGAAGCGCTTCAGCCTGCTCATCGCCTCGGCCAGCTCGTCGGGGGACACACACGGATAGACGACCCGAAATTGACCGTGTTTCGAGTGCCCGAAACCCACACCGGGCGTGAGCAGAACGCCTGACTCATCGAAGATCTCGCGCCAGAGGCGCATCTCTCCGCTCTGGGTCTCCTCGTCGAGAAACTCGGAGAGGTCGACCCAGAGAAAGAGGCTCCCGCGACTCGGCACGTACGGAACCCGCATCGCACGAAGCGCACGCGCGGCGATCGCGTACGACGACGTCAGCCGCGCACGATTCCGAGCGATGTAGCCCCGCAGAAAGTCGTCCTCGATCAGGAGTCTGCTCAGGAGCCACTGTGTATGGTTCGAGATCGAGTGCGTCAGGTTGAGGTTTTCGTACGCCTCGATGACGTCGGCGTTCAGCGACCAGAGACTTCCCACCCGAAAGCCGGAGATCCCGAGGTCCTTGGAGAGCGCGTACCAGAGGTGCAGATACTCGCTCTGTCGCTCGGCCATCACCTGAGCGAACGAGTCGAACTTCAGCTCTGCTTCGTAGTCGCCGCTGATGTCGGGGTGTGCGGTATCGACGAGTGACAGACCGTAGATCTCGTTCACCACCAGGTGGATTTCATGCTGGATGCACCAGTCCGCGATGGCCCGAAGCCGGTCGATCGTGAAGATCCCCCCGGTGGGATTGTCGGGTGAGGTCAGAATCAGCATCCGAAATCGGCGGCCTGAAGCGATGATCTCCTCGCGGGCCGCGTCCAGATGCCCGGTCGAAAGGATCGGGCCGGCCCCGATCTCGAACGGTTCGTGATGCGTCACGAGATCGAAGCGCTCTACCGCGGAAAAATTCCCGAGATCACGCTCGTAGACGGGGTAGCTGGGTGCCGGGATCACCGCCACCTCTCCCGCCTCCGCGAGGATGAAGGCCGTCATCTCGATGACGCTCGTCGCTCCGGCCGAGACGACGAGGCCACCCGGGTCGATCGCACACCCGGTCAGGTGCGTCTCGAGGAAGTGTGCAAGTGCCTCCCGGAACGGCGGCGCGCCACCCGCCGACGTGTAGCCCGGGACCCAGTCGGGGATCGTCTCGGAACGCGTGAGCTCTTCGATCTTCTCGCGCAGTTCGGGCCAGCTCAGGCGGTTCTCCGCGATATTGAGAGGGATCCGGCCATCGGGATTCTCGACCGGGTGATACCGATCCCGCTCGGTCTCCTGAAACGCGTCGTAATCGATCCGCAGCGGCGTGGACGCCGCCCGTCGACCTCGCGCGGAGAGTGAGTCGCTCATCGCCGGACGTTGCTTCGCGTCAGGTGATACGTTCTCGGCCATACGGTGACGAAGGGCGTCATGTGGCGTCGGGCGAGCAGAGCCGATGCAGCTGTGGTCTCGGAGCGCAGGAATCCATGCGTCACAAGGTACGCGCTCGGAACGGTTCGGGCCCGTGAGCGCGCCCGCCCGCGACATCGGACCATCACGTTCCTGTAGTCGCGACCCACGCGCACCCGTAGCTTCTCCCGGCCGCAATCCCCCTACGAGCACGGAAGATCGCTGATGGGCCTCACCTTCGTCGATGGGATCGCCTTCGTCGGCTTTCTGTCGGCGGTCATCGGTATTTCCCTGTACGCATCGCGTGAGGAAGACACCGGAGAGGACTACTTCCTCGCCGGACGCAGCCTGACCTGGTGGCTCATCGGCTTCAGCCTGATCGCCTCGAACATCTCGACCGAGCACTTCATCGGGATGGCGGGGTCGGGCTTCGGGGCGGCAGGTATGGCGATCGCCTCGTACGAGTGGATCGCCGCGCTTTCCCTCGTGATCGTGGCCTTCTGGGTCCTGCCGCTCTTCCTGCGGCTCGGGATCTTCACGATGCCCGAGTTCCTGGAGCACCGGTACGGAAACCCAGCGCGCACGATCATGGCGCTGTACCTCATGGCGGCGTACGTCGGTGTCGCGATCGCGGGCGTCCTGTACTCGGGCGCGCTCGGCCTGCAAACGATCTTCGGCCTCGATCTCCTTCTCGGGATCTGGTTGATCGGAATTCTGGCCGGTGCGTACACCGTGTACGGTGGGCTCAAGGCGGTGGTCTGGTCCGACCTCCTCCAGGGATCGGCACTGCTCATCGGCGGCTGCATCGTCACGTACATCGGGCTCGGCGAAGTCGGCGGCCTGCAGGCGTTTCTCGACACGAACGCGGACAAGCTCCATATGGTGCTGCCTGCGGACGATCCGGAACTGCCGTGGACGATCTTCCTGCTCGGGATCTGGATCCCGAACATGTTCTACTGGGGCTTCAACCAGTTCATCACGCAGCGCACCCTTGGCGCAAAATCCCTCGCTGCCGGTCAGCGGGGCATCGTGTTCGCAGCGGGGCTGAAGCTCATCATCCCGTTCATCGTCGTCTTCCCGGGGATCATCGCCTTCCAATTGTACGGATCCTCGATCGGTGACGGGGATCAGGCGTACCCGATGCTGATCCGGGACCTGCTTCCCGCCGGGCTGCGCGGTCTCTTCTTTGCCGCTCTCTTCGGGGCCGTCATGAGCAGTCTCGACTCGATGCTGAACTCTGCGTCGACGCTGTTCACCATGGACATCTACAAACGGCACATGCGGCCCGACGCCGACCCACACCGGATCGTCAGGGTGGGCCGGATGTCCACGGCCGTCTTCGTGATCATCGGCTGTCTGCTCGCCCCCTTTCCCGGGCAGTTCGAGGGCGTATACGCCTACATGCAGCTGGTGTGGGGCTTCATCTCACCTGCGATCACAGCCGTGTTCGTCTTCGGCCTTCTGATTCCGCGGGCTCCGCTCTCCGCAGCGGTCAGCGGACTACTCGTAGGTCCGGTGACGTACGGCGTGCTCAACTGGCAGCTTCCCGAGGTCGCCTTCCTCAACCACATGGCCTTCACCTTCCTGACGGTGGTCGCGGTGATGACGGGCTTCACCGTCCTGCGTCCACGGACGGAGCCGGTGGTTTACGAGACCGTGTCGGACATCGACCTCACGCCCAGCCGACGACCTCGATGCCGCCGGTATGCTGAACTGGCAGGGCTCGGGCG
>JAKMDG010000453.1 GCA_022428035.1 Longimicrobiales bacterium | reverse complement strand
CTCCACAAGACCCGGGTGTTGGGGTCCCAGTCGCCACACAAGGTGCCATTGGCGAAGAACACCAGCTTGCGAACCAGCCCGCCGTCGTGGGCGGCGTGCATCTGGTTGTAGTCGGAAGCCTCGAAGGTGACTGGCATGTCGTCGCGCCAGAAGCACCGGTTCGCGTAGTAGTAGCCCTCGGTCGCCTGGTCCTCGTTCCAGTTGACCTGGGACAACACCGACGCCAGCAGCGCGTGGACATCAACGCGATTGCGCTGGATGAACAACGCCGTGCGGTTGGGCGCGTAGCGGTCGCTCAACTTGCTCAGCTCGCGAAAGACCACGTCGCGTACTCCCAGGCGATGCGCCCAGTCCAGGTAGCGCCGCACACCGTCGGCATCGCAGATGCCTTCCTGTTGGACGATGCAGACCAGACGCGCCGGAACGGACTGCCCGACGTCTGCCACCATCGCTTCGAACGTGGGGCCATCCCCCGCCCGCGTTCCCTTTCGGAATCGCATGATCCCGTCATTGCGGTCTGCATCTTCAGCGTGCCGACTGAACTCGATGCGGGTCCAGCTGAAGCCGAGGAGGGCGGACACCAGGCGGTCTCTCTCCGGACCGCAGAAGCCGTTGCCGTTGCTGTACAGCACCCGGGTGGTCCAATGCGGGTGCGCAGACAGGACCGACAAGGTCTGCTCCATCCACTCCACATGATCCGCTGCCTCCAGGCCACTCATGGACAAGCCCATGTGCACCCTGGCGAGGAGGGCGAGACAGTCCGCGAGGCTCCGGTGGTAGCCCTCCCCCGGGCGGAAGGATGCCGCGGGCCGGCCCTTGCTCCGCCGCACCAACGCCTCCGAACAGAAGCCACACCGCGCCGAGCACGCCCGCACCGACGCGAAAGGGGTGAAGGTCACTGGCTGCGCACCCCAGGCTGGACCGTCCGGGAATTCCACGGGAACAGGGTCACTGTTCGGCACACGATTCACCATCTCCTGAAACTAGCCAGAGTCGGCAGTGGTCAGCAACTCAGATGGGATCACACACCGCTGCGCGCACCCCGACGCGCAGGACTCGACACGCCCGCACGCACGTCAAGGCCTTTGTGCAGACCCGCCGGCGTTCGGATGAGCTGATCGATGCCCCTCTCACCCCGGGGATGGAGGATCAGAAGCTCATGCGCAGGAAGTCGGCAAGGCTCAGCTCGAGTTGGCGGCAAGGCTCATGGTGAACTCAAGACGTTCTGGGCCTCCTCGACAGTCAAGACCGGTCGTGCTTCATGCGCCGTACTCTTGCTCGGGGGGCAGAGGTCCAAGCCGGTATTTCCTGGTGGGGCAGGTGACATGGAGGCGTCTGCGGGACGAGGAGGGCGGCGGGGTCGCCCGGTGAGGAGCGTGCGAGGAGTTCTCGAGCTCGCCGGAGCGCGAAGATCACGCAGGTACAGCTCTTCGCGAGACGACAACGCTCACATCCCTCGCGGGCTGCCATCAGGACCGTGGAGGTAGCGAGAGCCCCTCAGACCTCGAGCGAACGACGACGCCCCTGCCGGCGGCTGCCGGGTCGAGGCGAGGGGGAGCGGCCCGTAGCGGGCTCCGATGTGGCGGACTCTCGAGCGCGCGACGAGTCGCCGGGGGCGTCCTGGGCGAAGCTCGGCTCAGGAGCGGTGGTGGGGGCATCGACACGTGCCACGAGCACTGCGAGGACGAGTGGCGAGCAACACGTCCTGAACGACCTTCATCGGGATGTCGAGCCAAGGGCGAGTGCAGCGGACGCCACCCCTCCGATCCTGCTCGGCATCAGCTGAGGTCACTCGCGCGGAAGACGTGGTGGCATGACGGGCATGAGCCCATGTCCTGCACGGAACGAAAACGGGTGCCGCACTCGGGGCAGTTCCGTTCCTCACCGGCGAACGACCGTTTTCGCGCAGCCTCTCTGGCCATCAGGGCCTGTCGCTCTGCGGTGATCTTCATGGCAGCCTCCAGCGCGTCGTCGCTCATCGACTCCAGTAGTTCCTTGCGGCGTCCCTCGAGGGACCTGCCGTCCGGCCCTTTCTGCCATTTGAGCTGGTCGGGGAATTGCAATGCGAGGAGGGCAGCCCACGGCAAGAACTCCTCCCAGCTCATGGGGTCCGAGGGTGAGGGCTGGCCCCAAAAATCCGCCGGCGCCTGCTTCTCGAGTATGAAACCACGTCCCTCGAATCCGCAGTGACCGCACGTGTAGACGCGGTCAGCGAAGGGGGTGGACTCGCCGGTATCGAGATCCACACCGTCCATGTCGTACGTCCAGTGCTCTTTGCCGCAGGATGGGCAACGGAAGCTCCTCAGTCGAGGAGGGGTAGCCATGGGATCGTCGCAACACTCCTTGGGAGAACCTTGGATGTTTGCTGCGTCAGTCGACGCAGGGCACGAACCGTACGACGTTCGTGGTGTTCGAGGTGGCGACGCCGCTCGCGTCGCGGTCGACGAAGGCGAACTGCACGTTCACGAGTCCCACGGCCGAGCTGAGCTGCGGGAGGTCGTGGAATCCGTCGACCACGAAGCTCGCTGCACCGTCGGTTCCGAGGACCACGGGCTCGGCGGCGAAG
>JAKMDG010000412.1 GCA_022428035.1 Longimicrobiales bacterium | reverse complement strand
CAACGGACGGGTGCCGGTGGGCTCGACCGGAGTGTCAGCCCGCGTGAACATTCTGGGATTCATGATCCTCGAGACGTACTACGCCTATCCGTGGCAGCGCCCGGACAAGGGGTGGCACTGGGGCTTCAACCTGGCCCCCGGCTGGTAAGAGCGTCTCGGCTGGTTGTCCGAATAGCGGGCGGTCCCCTTCGTGGGGATCGCCCGCTTTGTCATGCTGGGATGGCTTCCGGATGAGCAGGCGGCGTGGCGTCAGCCACCCTCCGGCAGCGGACCGTACGGAACGCGCGCCTAGAAGATGGAGATGTTGATGTACTTGTTCGGATTGGCCTGCAGATCCATCAGCAGGCTGTTGAGCGACGCCGCTGCATCGTTCAGGCTCACGTACAAGGTCTCATCTGTCGACAGCCGTCCTAACGTCCCCTCACCCCGCTCCACGCGCTCGAGGATTACGCTCAGCGAGGAGGTCGCCGCATCGAGGCTCTCACCCGTGGCGACCAACGTCGCCATCGCGGAGTCCGCACGGGCGACGGCATTGGCGATGTCGGGGCCGGCCCCTGAGGCCGCCTCGAGCCCCTCGGCTGCGCTGGCCAGACTGGTTGTCAGATCCGAGAGCGCGCCACGCTGATCGCGGGTCATGGCCGAGAGCTCACTGAGGAGAGATCGGAGTTCCTCTGCTGATCCCTGCACGCTGCCGGCCATCTCCTCCGAGAGCATCGAGTTGAGTGACGTCAGGACCTCGGACGCCTGGATACTGAGATCATCAACCGTCGACATCAGCCCGCTACCTACGGCACTCTCGCCCGGGATCGTGTCGAAGTCCATGTAGTTGCCCGGTCCTGCTCCCTGCTCAATTTCCAGGACTCGGCCACCGAACAATCCTGCCTCGCCCATCCTGGTCTCTGAACCCCGCGCGATATCCCACTCGCCCTCGATTTCCATCGTGATGAAGACGCGGCTGTTCTCGACCATCTCGAAGCCGTGCACACGGCCCACGTTCACGCCGCGCATCTGGATCGGGTCACCTGACCGCACACCCCCGGCGTTCGTGACCTCCGTCACGAGCATATACCGCCCTCGGAATGTCGCCGGATCGGTCATCCAGAAGAGCACCAGCACGAAGGTGATCAGCCCAACCAGAACGAAGACGCCAACCTGGGCCTCCTTCCCTCCGGTGCTTCGCGGCGTCGCCGCGAGGATCTCTTGTTCCGAAGCGCTCTTACGCCCGTTTTCGGTATCGCTCATATCAGACGACTGCCATATCGAGGGCCGCGATCGCCGCGTCCCGATGTACGAAGGCCTGGACCACCGGGTCCGGGCTGTCTTTGAATTCCTGCGGAGTACCACAAAACCGCAACGTCCCACTGTGCAGCATCGCGACGCGGTCGCAGATGTGCAGTCCTCCCTCGACGTCGTGCGTGACGAGGAGAGATGTTACTTCGAGGTCTTTCGAGAGACGCTGGATCAGCCGCTCGACCGCGGCGGTGTTGATCGGGTCGAGTCCGGTCGTCGGCTCGTCCCACAGCAAGATCTCGGGCCGTCCCACGATCGCGCGCGCGATGCCTACACGCTTCTTCATGCCACCCGATAACTCTGACGGAAGCTTCGAAAGAATTTCGCGAGGTTCCAGATTCACGATCTCCAGAGCATCCCAAACGCGCCTGCTCAGTTCAGCGGTGTTCAGCGCTGCGAGCTCTTCCTCCGGGAGTCCCATCGACACGTTTTCGTACACATTCAGTGAGTCGAAAAGCGCAGCATGCTGAAACACATAGCCGATCTTGCGACGGATCAAGTCCAAGTTGGATGCGGGCCCCCTGTACACGGAGAGTCCGTCCACCTCGACGTCACCCTGGTCAGGGATGATGAGAGAGAGCGTCGTCTTGAGGAGCACGCTCTTCCCTGTTCCCGACGGACCGAAGAGCGCAAACATTTCTCCGGTCTCGACGGTGAGATCGACTCCTGTCAGCACCGGAATGTCAAACGCTTTGTGGATGTTCTGAAACGAGATCATGAAAGCCTCTACTGCAGCATCAGCGGCGGGAAGAGGGCATCGATGATCAGGATCGTCAGGATCATGAACATCACCGCCTGGGTGGTCTGGAGTCCGACACCTTCCGCGCCACCCCGTGTGCGAAGACCCATGTGAACGGAGATCACCGGAATCACGAAGCCGAAGACCAGTGACTTGGAGAAGCCGTAGAAGAGATCCCAGCTATGCCAGAAGAGTCGTGCGCCGTAGAAGAAGGTCTCCTTGCCGAGTCCTCCATCGAGATCTGCCATGAGCATTCCCGCATAGATCCCGATCACATCCGCGAAGCCGACCAGAAGGGGCATCGTGATGATGCCGGCGATGATGCGCGGCGCCGCGAGAATCGCGACGGGATCGCGGCCCAGCGACTTGAACGCATCGATCTGTTCGGACACGACCATCGTGCCGAGTTCAGCCGTAATACGCGCCCCAATGCGCCCCACCAAAACAACCGCGGTGAGCAGCGGTCCGAGTTCGAGCACCACGGACTGGACCACGAGCGTTCCGAGCACGTACCGCGGAGACGACGAAATGAGCTGGTAGCCACCCTGCTGACTGGTCACGATGCCAGCGAGCGACGCGGTAACGAACACGATCGGAAGACTCTGCACACCCATGATGTGCATCTGCCGAAGCACGTCCCGGAAGCTGACCTTGAGCGTCAGCACGGCGACAAGCGACTCCCAGACCAGGATCCCCAGCGCACCCGCGTGTTCCACGGTGATGTGGTAGGCTCGCCCGACCTTGGCGAACCATGCGACGATGGGAGCTACAATGAGGTTCGCCAAGAGGTGTCTACAGAGCCGCGGCGGGGATGGAGAGGAACGCAGACTTCATGCTCAGGCATGACTCCGCCTGGTGGTCAACCCCACACTTTCTAGAAACTTGGTCGCCTAATCAATGGTGCGCCGTTGATTGAGTGTCTATTCGATCATCGATCGGACGTCGTTCCGACTGTCACTTTGACTCGGCCTGCCAAAAGCCCCAGGTCGCCCGGAGAGGCCTGACCGGGTGCGTGCTGATGGATTTTCGGATAGTGTGCCGACACATCAACTCAGCCCGTTGGACGGGCCCACTCCCTTGGATCATGTCCGAAACCCAGCCATTGACCGGCAAAGTTGCAATCGTCACGGGTGCCTCCGCCGGCATCGGTCAGGCTACCGCGCGATCGCTGGCCGCCGCAGGAGCCCACGTCGTCGTGACGGCCCGCAGACAGGATCGACTCGACGATCTGGTCTCGGAGATCAGTGCCCTCGGTGGCTCGGCTGTCGCCATGATGGCAAACGCGGCAAATCTGGAGGATGTGCGAGCCGTTGCTGAGGAGACGTTCGCGCAGGACGGACGGATCGACATCCTGGTGAACAATGCCGGAATCATGAAGATCGCGCCCATCACGGAGAACGACGTCGCGGACTGGGCCACCATGGTCGACGTCAACATCAAGGGCGTGCTTCACTTCCTGTCGGCTGTGATGCCCCACATGGTCAAGCAAGGCTCCGGGCACATCGTGAGCGTTGGCTCAGTCGCCGGCCGCCGACCCTTTCCCGGCGGTAGCGTCTACGCGGCAACAAAGTTCGCAGTACGCGCCCTGTCGTGGGGACTGCACCTCGAGCTTGGTGCCGCCCACGGCATCCGGATCACCGACATCCAGCCCGGATACGTCGCGACAGAGTTGCTCTCGGATCAGCCGGATACGCTGGAAGCCTGGAACGAAGCGTGGAGCGATCGACGCACGCTTCAGCCCGAGGACGTTGCACGCGCCATCGAGTTCGCTGTCACCTCACCGGATCACGTGTCGGTGAGCGAAGTCCTCATCCGGCCTACGGATCAGCCAACGTGAGGAATCCTCCTCAACAATAGGACCTTCCGCTGATCGGAATGGCCCATACC
>JAKMDG010000385.1 GCA_022428035.1 Longimicrobiales bacterium | reverse complement strand
TAAACGCCACGCACCGGTGGCATCGAAGCCGCCTGACGCCCACTGCGCGTATCCTTCGTTGAACCAACGGGGGGCGCGCAGGTCTCCCAGATACGCAGCCAGCCCCAAGTGCGCCCATTCGTGGCGGAGCGTACGAAGCCCTTCCCCATCAACGACCCGGACGCCTTCGCCCGTAGGCATGACCAAGGTATTCCAGGCCGGGATCGCTACCCCGGCCCTCCACTCGGGTACGACGCTACCTGTCAGCTCATCGAATGCGGCGGGAGAGTGGGCGAGAACGACGTGGACGCCTTCCGGCGTTCCGGGAGGCAGCCCCGGCAGCCGGGGAAAGGCATCGACGAGTTCACCGACCCGCTCAGCGACTCTTCGGTCGACCTCGGCATGGTGGATCACAGCCCGGCGCGAAGGGGAGATGACATACTCAACCCCGTCGAGCGTATCAGGAAGTTGCTCGGCGGCCTCCTGAGCCAGCACTGGCCCGCGGAAGCACGCCAGCAGAATCAGAGCGAGGCCGAGGGCCGTGCGCCCTACTCCGACGAAAGCATCTCCAGGTTCGCCTGAACTGCCTCGTTGTGAGGGTTCAAGTCGAGCGCCCGACGCCACAGGAGCAGGGCGACGTCTCGATCGTTGCCCTTGAACGCCATCGTACCCAGCCGCAGGTACACGTCGTCTCCAAGCCGCGGAGCGAGCTTCACGGCCTTCTCGTACTGCGTGCGCGCTCCTTCGGAATCGCCGTGAGCCCATGCCTGATCGCCGAGATTCTTGTGCGCCTGAGGAAGAGGCGGGTTGGTCTGCGTCGCCCGCTTGTACAGCGCGGCAGCCGCCTCCAACTCACCGCGCCGCTCCAGAACCTGCCCCATGTTGACCAGGATCGGTCCGGAGCCGGGATAATGCCCCAGCCCCTCTCGACCTACCGCAACGGAGTACTCGAGGTCCCCTCCGATAGCCGAAGCCAGCACGGTATACGCATAGTACTGCCGCGAAGGCCTCTTCACGTTGGGGGACGTACGGTAGAGGCGCATCGCATCCAGCGACGCGGCCACGTCGCCCCGCTTGAGGTGAATGATCCCGCGCGCGAGGTGCACGTCGGCGTCCATCGGCTTGGACACCAAAGCCTCGTCGAGGACATGGAGCGCATCTTCGTAACGTCCCAGCATCTCCAGGATGAGTGCCGTGTTCCGATACACCGCGTAGTTGTTGCCCGCTCCCGGCGGCATTGACCCGAAGTGGTTGAGCGCCTCCTCGAGGCGGCCACGGCGGAACGCGATCAGACCCATCATGAAGTTGGCTCTGGGCTGGGTCGGCTCGATCGCGAGCGCATCCTCGAACTCCCGATCAGCGTCCTCCATCATGCCAGAGCGATAGAACGCGACCCCGACGTTGAGGTGCTGCTCAAGTGCCGCGTCGCCGCCCGTCTCTTCCGAGGTCGTTCGCTCACCAGAGCGAGAGACAAAGCCCGCGGAGATCAGGCCATACAGTGCCTTTCCGGTCTCGAACTCGACCAGACCCGCCTCGTCCATGATCTCGTTCACGGTACGGACGCCGTCGATGAACGGGAGCACTTTCTGCTGGTCCTTCGTCAGCTCCACGTCCTCGTCCGAATCATCGGGGTGCTTGTCCACCTGAAACACGATGTCGAACGACGGGATCTTCTTCTCGACCAGACTCCACTCATCGACACGCCGAGCCCCCTCCATGAGAAGCGCTTCAGGCGGGATATTGACCAGATAGAAGCCATCTTCTTCCGGCATCTGGTCGGTATCGAAGTGGAAATGGCCCTGACTCCAGGCGAAGAGGTGGTACACCGCCTCCTCGATCTGCATCTGGATGTATTTCTGGAGCTCCTCTTCACTGATCGCCCCCTGAGCGATCAGGATCTCACCGAGGCGCTTGTTCTTGTCGTGCTGCTGCGCATTGGCTGCTTCGGATAGCGCCTTGCGGGTGATGACGTGATTGCGGACCAGGAGCTCACCCAGACGGTCGCGCCGATTCAGTACGGACGCGTGGATGACACGTCCCTTCCGAAAGTAGATGTAGCCGAAGTTCGAGCGGTCCGTGAGGCTCAGACATCCCGTCTTCATGCCCATGGCCAGAAGCTGACAGATGTCGGCCAGACTGACGTCCTGAAGCGCGCCCTCGATCGCCATCAGTCAAGCTCCTCGATGAGCAGCTGTTCGAAGCGCGGCCAGTGAATCACTGCGTTCTCCGGCCCCGGGAACCATGCGCCACCCTTTTGCGGTGCTTCGATCGCGATGGGCTGCGGCTGCCCATTCCCGTCCCCGCCGTTCCCTTTACCGTCATCCAGGTCGGGAACGAAGATCGAGTCATCCACTGGCGCGGCCGCGTCGTGGGACTCGACCAGTTCAAATGCCCCGGCAGAGCCAGTCGACAGCTCCAGCACCAATCCGCCTTCGAACCGGGAACTCAGGCGATCATCAATGTCCTCGATAGACCCCGGAGCTCGATCAGCGACGAACATCATCCGTGCGCCACGGCGGCGAAGCGCCTCGAAGAGATGGAAGAACTCATCCTGAGCCCGCTCGGTGTCCACCAGATCCTGGATCCCATGCACCAACAGCAGGTCAGCCGTCCACCAACGCTCGCGCCAGGCACCGGCCACACCCTCTCCGAGCGCGCGAATGAAATCCGAGGAGAACATCTCGACGGAGCTGATCGCCATCCTCAGCTCCGGGTAGGCCTCGGAATACGTGCGGCCCACAGCTCCGAGCAGCGTCTTCGCGACAGATTCATCCGAGGACCAGATGAAGAGCGGGTTATACTCGGGCTTCTCGTCACCCACGAGCTGAGCAGCCGCCTTGATCGCGAGATTCTCGAACCCGTCGAGATCGTGCAGCTGCGGCCCATCACCTACGGTCGGGAAGGGACGCTGACGCTCACGCACCGACGTAAGCAGCGCCTCGGCCTCCTCCAGTCGATCAGGATCCTCCAGAACCCCCTGAGCGGCCTCAGGCCACGGATTGCTCAGGCGCTCCAGTTCTCGGTCGATCTCGAACAGACGCTGGATGTCGGCCTTGAAGCGCTCGATGGCGGCTTCCCAGCCTTTTGGTTCGCTTCTCTCGTCCAACAGCCCCTCGAGGCGAGCCGTGGCGATACCCTGGCGGCCCGCTGTCTCCAGCGCCTCACGTACTGATTTTCGCCACGGGTCCTCCAC
>JAKMDG010000375.1 GCA_022428035.1 Longimicrobiales bacterium | reverse complement strand
GCTTGGGCCCATGCGGCCCGCCTGCCAGCCGCGGCCAATCTCCTGTAGCAGTGGTACCATGAGCCCTTCGACCAACTCGTGCGGCCGTAATTCGACGGCACAGCGCATCAGGAACTGTTCGAGGTCTTCGGTCTGCATCTGATCGATGTAATCGAGCGCAGTCTTCACCCGTTCCACGTCGGGGACGACAAGGTCGCCGACGGGGTGGACGGGCGTGTCGCGATCCTCGTCGATCAGCTGTTCGAGCTGCGGGAGGTCCAGGCCGGCAACAAGGCCGATGCTGCGGCCCCCATCGACGGCCGTTGCAAGCAGCTGTAACTGCCGGATGTCTGCGTCTGAATACAGACGCTGGCCCCCGTCGCTTCTGGTTGGCGTCACAACACCGTAGCGACGCTCCCAGGCACGAAGTACAGGGGTGGAAAGACCGGTCCGCTGAGAGACGACGCGGATTGGATGGCGGGGCTCAGTTGAATCTGACATGGGGGAAGAATAAGGACATGTACAGCCCGCGGCAAATACAATATCTGAACAAGCTTTAAACAGGCCGGAGGTGTCTGGTGCCACGTCCTGCGGAGCATGAAGAGGACGCGTGTCGGTTACCTCGGGAGATGTTCGTGCTGGCCGATTCCCATGGGCGGCCTCGAGCGGGCTATTCCGTGAGGATGCCGGCCGCGACGAGGACGGACTGCAGCGAGTCCGTCAGGGCGTTGTGTGCCTCGATGGTAGCTCGGCACGCACGCTCCGCCGTACGTAGCCGGTTTTCTCGCCCGTCCCAGACGCCTACCGAGTCGTTGTATTCGTCGAAAACCGACATGTAGGCATCGTAGTTTTGCGCCGGAACGCCGCGGCCCGGGATGGTCTCGTAGTCCTCCACAACCGTCTTCAGCGAGTCGATGGCAACCCCGAGTTCGAGCAGGGCGGCCTGGCTCGTCTGTAACGAGCCGCGACAGCGGTCTGAGGCGACTCGCCCGCGATAGATCTCCTCACGAAGTGAGTTGATGTGACCCTCTGTACGCTGCTGCTCAAGAATCCGATCGAGGCTGAGGAACAGGAGCCCACCCGCGACGATCGCGGCGACAGAAGCGAGGCCTGCTCGCGCCGTGAGCTTCACGGTGCGGGTGGAGTCACGGTAAAGCCGAACATCATGCCCGCGTGCAAGTGCTCGGCGATGTGGCAATGGATCATCCACTCACCGGGGTTCGACATCTCAACAAGCATGTCCATGGTCGAACCGACCGGTACGATCGCGGTGTCTTTCCACACCAGATTCTGATTCTCCACCCCGTCGATCGACAGTACGAGAAAGCGCTGGCCATGAACGTGGATCGGATGGTTCATGGGGTGGAATGAGTCCGGTGTGTTATGAACACGGATCTTCACCACGTCACCGACCTTGAACTCCCAGTCGATGTCTCCGTTCTGAGCACCTGTCGCGACGTCCTCGAGAATCCAGGTCACCTCTTCGGCCGTCGAGAGCCAGTTCATCATCGGCATGGCGTCATTCCACTCCATGGGCGGGACGTACAACGTGTCCGCTTCCATGGAGAGTACGATCGACTGATGAAGGCCCTGCACCTTGACCGTGGTGACCAGTTCGTGGTCCGGGTTGCGTCCGAAATGTGGTCGGAAGGCCTCGATATCGGCCACGACGTCATCGTGCTCACGAAGCGTGTCGAATGCAGCGCTCACGTCGGGCTCCGCAGCCTCGTCGGACACGGTTACGATGGACAGCGTATCGACCTGTGGGTAGAACTCGCCACGGAAGTGGTTGATGGCCTGGACCGTGTTGGCGATCAGGATCTCACCGGGCCGGTCGAAACGCACGTCGACCACGTAGCGCTCGGCCGGAGCAATGACGACGGATCCGACCCACTGCTCGCGCTCGAACCGGCTCACGTCCGACGCGACCACCTTCACCTTCGCTCCACCGAACGTGACGTTGAACGTCCGAGAGTTGGCGACGTTGGTCAGGTAGAAGCGCACGACCTCACCGCGCTTGGCATGTAGTCGGTAGTCGGTCTCACCGTTGACCATCATGACGTTGCCGAACCGCCCCATCAGGGCGTGGGTCGGCGACTCGTCTCCCCACGGCAGCGCCCCCTGCTCGTCCATGAGGATATCGTCGAGGACGAAGACTTCCTCGCGGTGCGCGGGTCCGTAGTAGTCCGGGTCGGGAGAGGTGACCAGGAGGTTGCCAAAGAGGCCGAGGTCTTGTTGGACATCCTCACGCACGTGCGGGTGGTACCAGTACATGCCCGCGTCGGGAACGTTCACCTCGTAGGTGAAGCTCTCCCCGCGCTCAATCGGGTCCTGGGTTACCCCCGGGACACCGTCGAAGCGGTTATCAATCCGCACACCATGCCAGTGAATCGTGGTCGGCATCTGGATCTCGTTCGTCACGCGAACCATGATGGTCGCGTCCTTGGGCACCTGTATCAGCGGGCCGGGATACTGACCGTTGTAGCCGAACATGATCATCTCCTGACCGCTGATCGTCCGACGGACCATCGATACGGAAATGTCGAGCGTGTCCATGTCCGCGAGCTGTACCACCTCGGACGGTCGGGCCTCGGGTAGCATCGCCGGATCCATGCCCATGCCCGGCATGAACGGCCCCACCACCGGCACGGCGCCGTCGATACCCGGGAGCATGGGCATGCTCATGTCCATCGGGACCATTCGCCAGCCACCGCCCATGGTCATGCCATGCATCTCGTGCTGAGCGCTGGAGGCGCCCGGCAAAGCCACGAGCGCGAGGACGGCGAGCAGAGTGCCCGTTCTGTACAACGAAATCATCCGTGAATGCCGCCTAGTTTCCGTATCCGAACGCCGCGCAGTTCTCCTGCTGAAGCGCTCCGTGACCCACCATGGTGTGCATCATGCCGCTGCGTGACATGCCTCGCATGACGATGGGGCCAGTCCATATCTCCTGACCTGGATCGTCCGAGGGCTCCAGCGTGATGACGACGATGTACTTGTTCCAATCCACCTGTCCTGTCGCCTGAAGGTGCTCGTCGAGGGCGCTCATACGGACGATCTGGTCGATGTCAGGGGTTGTGACCCACGCGACCAACTGCCCCTCTCCGGGCACCCTCATGCGGTCCAGCGTGACGTGTAGCTCATACGCGTAGCTCCCGTCGGCCGAGAGATGCACCGAGAAGGGGGACGCAGCTGTCACGGATGCTTCGACTGTGCCGGTTGCGAGGCCCGTGCCCGGGATGTTCTTGGTGGAGACAAGCTCGAAGGCATAATATGCCGGCCCGTCGGTGCACGCGGCCGCGGAGGAGTAGGGCAGGATCGTGCCTGCCTCGGCTTCGCTGAGGACAGAGGCGCCGAGTGCGGCGAACAGAGCTAGAAACGGGATCATACTCGAGCGTAGGTCTCGGGGTGTTTCTCGACAAGGCAACAACGAGGGTACAATCGAGGAGGAACAATGGTCCGGACGATTGCAGGCATCCTTGCGGGCGTGGTGGTGTTGGGGTTGGTCGTCACGGTCCTTCAGCAGGCTGGGTCGTCGATGTACCCACTGCCACCTGGACTGGATCCGATGGACGAGGGAGATGCGGCGGCGTTCGCTGAGCATGTCGCCGGGATCCCCGCGCTAGTCTGGCTCCTTACCGTGTTTTCGGAGGTGTTGGGCGCGGCGGCGGGAGCACTCGTTGCCGGCCTGATCGCGCGTGACGCGCTTCGGGTCGTGAGTGGGGTGGTTGTGGGGCTTGCTACGATCGGGAGCGTGATCAATTGGCTGGCGTTTCCGCATCCGATCTGGTTCATCGCTGCGCAGCTGGTGCTGTATCCGGCGGTCCTCGTGATGGTGTGGGCGGTACTTTCCCCACGAGGGGCCACGGGGTCGGTCGCGATCGAGGATTAGCG
>JAKMDG010000356.1 GCA_022428035.1 Longimicrobiales bacterium | reverse complement strand
TTTCGCGTCTGCTTCGAAGAGATGCCAGAAGCACGTGAAGTTCGCTTCAGCTCCGCCCGTGGTGACCAGAACGGAGGCGTCGCTGGCCCCCTCGTACTGGTCGGCGATCAGGCCACGCAGCTCGTCCGAGCCGTTGGATTGCCCGTAGCCGAGCAAGGTCGAGCCGACATCCACGTCGTGGCCCGACAGCTCGATGAGCTCGTCGGTCGTGAGCGGATGCACACCACTCTCTGAAAGATTGATCTCGACGCGGTGCTCGTAGGTGGACTGCCACCGTTCCATCCGGAAGGGCGAGTAGCGCACGACCTGCTCCTGCATGGGGTTTGGGCCTGATGAGGGCGCACATATTGCCCTCGCGAAGGACGAGATCGTAGGTGGCAGCGCCGGTCAAGTAAATGGGCGACATTCAGGGCTGAACGCGTCCTTCATTTTCCACAGAACTCCACATGCGCAAGGTTCTCCTCGTCATCCTCGACGGCTGGGGCCACTCCGATTTCACCGGCGAGCCGACTGCGGGGAATGCAGTGGAGCTGGCTGACGTTCCCACGTTTCGACGTCTCTACGACACGAGTCCGCGCACGAGGCTGGCTTGTTCCGGCGCAGACGTCGGGCTGCCGCAGGGGCAGATGGGCAACTCGGAGGTCGGGCATCTCAATCTCGGCGCCGGTCGTGTGGTATATCAGGACATCGCGCGCGTCGATACGGCGATTGCCGATGGCGGGTTCGCAGACTCGCTCGGGCTGGACGACCTCGTCGGACGAGCGAGAGCCGCTGAGTCGAAGATCCATGTTGTGGGGCTCGTCTCTGACGGGGGGGTGCACAGCCATATCCGTCACTTTACGGCACTGTTCGACCTGCTGCCGACGGACGTACCGGTGCGGGTGCACTGCATCACGGACGGGCGAGATACGTCCCCGACCGGCGGTTCCGCATACCTGACGGAGATCAACGAGGCCTGCGCCCGCAGTGACCAGTGGTCTATCGCGACCGTGTGCGGTCGCTACTGGATCATGGATCGGGATCGTCGTTGGGACCGGACACAGAAAGGGTACGACCTCATCGTCTCCGGGGAGGCCGAGGTCTGGACGGACGACCTGAGCTTCCTGCAGGAGAGCTACGACTCGGGCACGACCGACGAGTTCCTCGCGCCGACGGCGATCCGAGGCGCGGCTGAGGACGGGATCGCCTCGGACGACGTCGTCATCGTCATGAACTTCCGTTCCGATCGGATGCGTCAGTTCACTGCAGCGTTGTCACGCGATGACTTCGACGGGTTCGAGCGTGTCGGGGAGAGACCGGGCACGATCGTCACGATGACGGAATACGAGGCGGGCCTGCCGGTCACTGTCGCCTTCCCGCCGCAGAATGTCCGTACCGGGCTCTCGGAACACCTGGCTTTGGTGGGAAAGCGGCAACTGAAAGTGGCTGAGACCGAGAAGTATGCGCATGTGACGTACTTCTTCAACGGAGGCGAAGAGACTCCGTGGGAGGGGGAGGACCGGTCACTGATTCCCTCACCGAAGGTGGCCACGTATGACCTGCAGCCCGAGATGAGCGCGCGGGGCGTAGCCGATTCGGTGATTGACGGGTTGAAGGGCGACTATGACTTCATACTTGTGAACTTCGCCAACCCCGACATGGTCGGGCATACGGGCGTGATCCCCGCGGCCGTGAGGGCAGTCGAGGCGGTCGACGCGTGCATGACGGATATCCTCGCCACGGTGGACGCACATCCCGAGTGGGTCGCACTGGTGACCGCCGACCACGGCAACTGTGAAATGATGGTGGACCCGCACGGGAATGTGCATACAGCGCACACGACGACCCCTGTTGACTTCATGGTCCATGATCCGGCTGGCCACGATGTCTCGTTGGCTGACGGCGGCTCTCTCAGTGATGTCGCACCGACCGTCCTCGGCTGGATGGGGATCGCGCAGCCCCCTGAGATGACCGGTAGGGACCTGGTCCAGAGAAGAAACCGGGCAGGAGGTTCCTGATGGATCGAGACCAACTGCTCGCACAGGCCCTCGGGCTGGGCGAGGAAGGGGACTGGCAGGGCTCGGCGGAATTGCTGCGCGACCATCTCGAGGACTTTCCGGAAGACGCCGCGATCCATTGCTGGCTCGGTGTGGCGGAGCAGGAGCTTGGATTGGGCGGTGTCGCCTATGAGCGGTTCAAGCACGTGCTCTCGCTCGGCACCGAGGACCCGTACGTGTTGGCCACGGTCGGAAACGGTATCGCCTACTTCGATGACCCCGACGCAGAGCAGACGCTGCGAACCGCATCGATCCTCGCGCCCGAAGTCGCAGTCACCAGACTCATGTACGGCGCTTATCTGGCGCGAGAAGGCTTCACAGAGCAAGGCGTACAAGAGCTCACGGCTGCCCGGGAACTCGACCCTGATGATCCTCAGATTGCGTACGAGCTGGGTGTCGGGTGGGCCCTCGCCGGAGATCATGACCGCGCCACGGATGCGCTTGCCGACGCAGTACGCCTCGACCCCGAAGATGGCTGGGCGCGGGTTGTTTTCGGGCTTGAACTGCTCGAGGCCCACCGCTTCGAAGAGGGAGCGGGTGAGCTGATCTCCGGCGCCCGGCTCCGCGAGGACGATGTCGAGGCCCAGGTCGTTGCCGCGTTGGCAGCCGCATCTATCGGTCACGACGGGACCGCATACGAGATGCTCGAGCGCGCCCGAATCCGGTCAGCGGATCCTGATGTCTCGCTACTGACGTCGGTCGAGGATCGTCTCGATGCCGGACATGATGCTGCACAGGAGATGCTCGAAGAGGATCTCGCACCTGACCTCCTGCGTACACGACTACGCGAACGTCCCTGACCCCGGAAGCTTGCTCGTGACACTCCTCTCGATCGATTTCGAGCGTCATCGCCTCGACAACGGCCTCAAGGTCGTCTTGGCCCCGGATCCCACGGTTCCGGTGGTCGCTACCAACCTCTGGTACGGCGTTGGATCGAGGAACGAACCCGCGGGAAAGACCGGATTCGCCCACCTCTTCGAGCACATGATGTTTCAGGGGTCGGCGCACGTGCCGAAGAACCGACACTTCGAGTTGATCGAGCGTGTGGGTGGCACGCTCAACGCGACGACATGGTTCGATCGAACGAACTACTTCGAGACGGTGCCGTCGCACGAGCTCGACCTGTGCCTCTGGCTCGAGTCCGATCGCATGGGCTGGATGCTTCCTGCGATGGATCAGGAGAAGCTCGACAACCAGCGCGACGTCGTCATGAACGAGAAGCTTCAGCGGTACGACAATCAGCCGTATGGCGACTGGAGCGAGCGCCTGCAGCACCTCCTCTATCCGGCGGACCACCCGTATCACCATACGGTCATCGGCTCGATGGAGGACATCGAAGCAGCAACGCTCGATGATGTCGCATCGTTCTTCGAGACCTTCTACGTCCCGAACAACGCAGTGCTCACGATTGCGGGCGATATCGACCCGACCGAAGCGCTGGACGCGATCGAGCGCTATTTCGGAGATATCTCAGCTGGGGCGGACGTGCCTCCCCTGCCGGGGCGTACGGAGCTCGACCCGGTGATCGGCGAGACGGTCCGCGATACCGTGGTGTCGGACGTTCCGCTTCCCCGTGTGATCATGGGCTTCCGAATCCCTCCGTACTCGTCGGAGGCCTTTGCGAGCGCCGAGGTGGCTCGTGCCCTTCTCGGCATGGGCCGGGCCTCGCGGTTTTATCGTCATCTCGTGCGGGAGCAGCAGATCGCGAAGAGCGTCATGACCTACGCGTATCCGCTGATGACCGGGGCGTCGATGCTGCTGGTCTGGGGCACGGGTTTTCCGGGAAGCGACCCCGCGGAGCTCGAGCAGGCGATGACTCGTGAGCTGGAAGGGCTGATCGACGCCAGACAGGACGAGATCGATCGTGCGATCTCACTGACCGAAACTGATCTGGTACGTGCGCTCGAACGAGTGGCCGAACGTGCTGACCTCCTCTCCATGTTCGACCTGTATTTTGATGATCCGGGTCGCCTGAACCGGGAGCTGGATCGGCTCCGGTCGGTCACGCTCGACGATGTGCGCCGCTTCGTTGAACAGCAGCTCGGCACGAACAACAGGGCCATACTGACCTACGTGCCGGAGAACGGACGATGAGCGCGCTCGATCGGTCCGCGCAGCCTGCGAGCGGCACACTGCGTGACTTCTCGTTCCCGGTCGTGGATCGACAGGCGCTCGCTAACGGGCTCGACCTCCGGCTGGCCCGGATGAACCGGCTACCGGTGGTCAACGTCAGCCTCTTCATGCGCGCGAGCGAAGGCGCACTAGGCCACGATCGGGCGGGCCTGGCCGTGCTTACGTCGGATGCGCTGGAGGGGGGGACGCGCAAACGGAGTGGTTCCGAACTGGCCGAGTCACTGGAGCGGATCGGCGCGCGCCTGTCCGCGAGCGCCGGATGGGAGGGCTCGACGGTCGGAATGTCCTGCCTCGCGGACCGGCTCCCCGAGGCGTTCGCGATCATGGCGGAAGCCGTGCGTGAGCCCGCGTTCCCTGAAGACGAGGTGCGGCGCGCCCTCGATCAGCAGCTCGCGACGATCCGTCAGCGGCAGATGGATCCGGGCGCGCTGGCGACCGATGCGGCCCGGGCGGCCTACTTCGCAGCCGACGTTCCCTACGCGCGAGCCGTCGATGGTACGGTCGCCTCGATCGAGTCGATGTCTCGCGAGACGCTGTCCGGTTACGTGGAGGCCAACTACCGACCCGAGGGAGGTGGCCTCGTGGTGGTCGGCGACGTCGAGCTCGATGAAGTCGCGGACATGGCGTCGGCTCATTTCGGCGAGTGGACCGGTACGCCAGCGCACGTGGCGGATTTCGATGTCAGACCCGCCCATGTCCAGCGCCGGGTCATCCTCGTCCATCGCCCGGGTGCCGTTCAGAGTGAGGTGCGCATTGGCCACGTCGGTGCTTCCCGCTCGATACCCGACTACTACGCGCTTTCCATCGCGAACATGGTCCTGGGCGGGATGTTCACGAGTCGTCTGAATCTGAACCTGCGCGAAGAGCATGGCTTTACGTACGGCGTGCGCTCTCGGTTCACCTTCCGGTCGCATCCGGGCCCGTTTCAGATCTCGACCGCGGTCGGAAACGACGTGGCCGCCGCGGCGGTCCGCGAAGCGATGAGTGAGCTGACGCTCATGGCCGAACAGGGCCCCACCGAGGAGGAGGTCTCTGCGGCACGGGATTACGCGGCGGGCGTGTTCGGCCTTCAGCTCGAAACATCCGGTCAGATTGCGACGCGTGTGAACCAGCTCCTGATCTATGGCCTGGCCGATGACCACTACGATCGGTATCGCGACGACGTGCGAGCGGTGACTGCGGATGCAGCAGCAGCAGCGGCCGGCCGGTATATGCGGCCGTCGGAGGCGCAGATTGTCGTCGTAGGGGATGCCGACGCAGTGCTGCAGCCGCTCGAAGAGCTGGGCCTTGCACCCGTGCAGGTAGTCGGGGCCGACTGACCTCGGTGCGCCTGCAACTGCGTCCGTCTTCCCACGTATGCCTTACGTGAAGATCGGCGCGCATCGGTTCCTGCCAACGTGTCCTATTTCGTCCGACTGAGACGTCACATGGATAGGACGACTGATGCGAGATGCGCCGCAATAAGCGGCATTCAGGGGTTGGCACGACCCCTGCATTAATCTCTGGGCGTAGTGGAAGTGCATCTGCCGAAACGGCGGATTGCCGCAACGAGGAGGTGGCGCGTGGCCAAGGCAAGAGTGAAGGCGAAAGAGAAGGTCGATTTGCAGGTGGTCCCCAGCGAGGCTCGTGAGCATCGACTGAAGCTGGGTGAGATGACCGATGCCGAGGTGGTCCAGGCGTCCCTGGACGGGGACTCCCGCGCATTCGGTGACCTCGTCCGCCGATACGATCAGCGGCTGCTGAACTTCGTGTACCGGACCATCGGGGACCGGGAACGTGGGCAGGACCTCGTGCAGGAGACGTTCGTACGGGTCTACAGGCACCTGCATCGCTTCGACCAGACCAAGAAGTTCTCGACGTGGATCTACACGATCGCGAGCAATCTGGCCAAGAACGAACTGAGGAACCGGTCACGGAACCCGCTGGTCCTCTTTCAGACGCTGAAGAAACACTGGGACGCCGACCATCGTCCGCTCGAGTGGGAGGACACGCAGTACAAGCCGGACGATCTGTTCCGGAAGCGCCACATTCGCGCCAAAGTCGAAGAGGCCGTGAAGCAGCTTCCCGAGCATCACCGCATCGTGTTCGTGCTCCGTGAGATGGAAGGGAAGACCTACGATGAGATCGCCGATATCACCGGCTGCAACCTGGGCACTGTGAAGAGCCGGTTGAACCGTGCGCGGAATAACTTCGCTCACATCATCGCACCGATGATCGACTGACGGAGGCACGCGGCTGAGGCGAGCGATGTTCGAGATGAAGCAGGTCGAGGAGAAAGCCCCCGTCGAGGAGACTCGGCGGGGGCTCTCTCGTATCCGGAAGTTGGGGAACCCGGCGACAACCACTCAGTATCACCTGAGCGTGGTCCCTGGGCCGTTGGAGTCCGGGGACGGATCGCCGAGCCGATGAGAATGAACTGTTCTGATGTCGTAGCGCGTTTCACGGACTACCTGGACGGCGTATCACCGCCGGCCGAGCAGGCCGCGATCGAAAAGCACTTGGAGCACTGCTCCGCGTGCGCGCGTTACCGGAACGTGGTGGTTCATGGCGCGGATCTTCTGCGCCGGTTGCCGGAGCCGGAGTTGCAGCACGACTTTGAGCCGCGACTGAAGCACCGACTCTTCCACGTCGATGACGAGCGGGCACTGACCGCACATGCAGCCTCCGGTGCCCCGGCGATGACCGTGTTGGGTATTGCCCTGCTGCTGACGGCCGTCGCGTGGTCGCCTGCGCTGTTCCTGGGTGCGCCGACTGTCGAGCTCCCGATGATCGTGGTGGACGACCCGCCGAGCCGAGACTCGAGCCAGCCGGTGACGCCGCCGGGTGTGTTCAGTACGACGCAGCCCGGGCCCGAGATGGACGAAGGGTTGTGGGCGAACCAGCTGATCTACGACTACTCACCGCTGTCCCAGCGGTACGAACGGCGCTCGAGGGTGCGCCGTGTCGTTCGGTTCGATCGCTGAGCGGTCTGGAGGCGGTGCCCGCGCTGGGCAAGACGTTCGGCGGCGCGTTCTATCTGCACGGCGCGGACCACTTTCGAAAGGATGAAGCGCTCCGGGCCCTGATCGACGCGCACCTCGATGAGGCGACCCGGGACTTCAACCTCGATCTCCTTCGCGGTACGGAGGTCGATACCGAGACGCTGGCATCAGTCGTGGCAACCCCGCCCATGATGGCCGAGTGGCGCGTCGTCGTCCTACGGGAGGTGGAGGGCCTCGCGGCCTCCAAGCATTCACGGGAGGAGCTTCTTCGTATTGCGGAGAACCCGCCTCCCGGTCTGGCGCTCATCATGAGCTGTACAGTCCCGTCGGGCTCGAAGGCGAAGTTCTACTCGTCGCTCGCACGCGTCGCCCGGTCCGTCGAGTTCAAGGCGATCACCGAGGCGGACGTGCCCGGTTGGATCATGCATCGCGCGAAGGAAGAGCATGCCGTCGCATTCGACGTTGATGCGGCTCGTGCGTTGGGCGTCGCGATCGGCAACAACCTGGGCGTGCTTTCACAGGAACTCACCAAGCTCGCCGACTTCGTTGGCGACCGAAAATCGGTGACAATCCAGGATGTCGAAGCCGCGGGGACCAAACTTCCGTCGCAGGATCGCTGGAGGTGGTTCGACCTCGTAGGCGACCGGAAGTTCACCGAGGCGGCCAGGACTCTTCCGATTCTCCTCCAACAGGGCGAGAATGGCGTTGGACTCGTCATCGGCTTGACGACGCAGATTCTTCGGCTCGGAATTGCTGTGGAAGAGGGAGCGGGAGGACTCGAACGATCTTTGCCTCGCCATCAACAGTGGCTCGCCGGTCGCATCGCGTCGCAGGCACGTCACTGGACGGCGCCGGAGATCGATGCGGCGCTCGCCGGACTCCTCGATGTGGATCGACTGCTGAAAGCGAGTCCACATACGGACGAGCATTTCCTCGAAACCTGGCTCCTCGGCCTTCGCGTCCGTGCGGAGGCCGCATGAGGCTCAGGCAGGGAACGTGGCGGGGCTTGACCGCGGCGCTCGGCTTTGTCGCCGTTGGCTCATTCGGGTTCGCGCCGACACCGCTCGCCGCTCAGTCCGGTCTCGAGCAGGTCGAGCGACTCACACGCCTGGGTCGTACGGACGAGGCCCGAGTCGCGCTGCTCGAATGGTGGGATGACGAGCGAGTGGATGCCTCACGCCGGGAACTCCAGCGTGGACTCTGGCTGCGTGGGCGACTCACTGTCGACCCGGTCCAGGCGGAGCTCGATTTCCAGCGCCTCGCACTACTGTATCCGAGCGGACAGTTCACGCCGAATGCGGTGCTGCGACTCGCTCAGGCGTCGTGGGCCATGGGAGACGAACCTGCTGCGCGCAGGTATCTCGACACGCTCCAGCGTGACCATCGCCGCTCTGAAGCGTGGGAAAAAGCGCAGGAGTGGATCGCGGACGCGGGGCCGTTGCCTCCGCCGGGCGACACACCGACGCGTTCCTTGGAGCCGGCTCAGGAGAACTCGGAGGTCACCCAGAGGGACGCCTCCGCGCAGGACTCGACCGTTGTGGTTGAGCGGGAAAAGGAGGACGAGCCCGAGCCAGCCTCTTCAGCGATGAACTACTCCGTCCAGCTCGGGGCGTTTGTCGACCAGGACCGGGCGTTGGCATTGTTCGAGGAGGTGCGAGCTCGCGACATCGACGTGCGACTCGTGCAGGTCGATGGCAGCCAGTTCACGCACGTCCGTGTCGGTCGCTTCGCTCAACGTTCTGCCGCAGTCGATTTGCTCGAGGAATTGACCGCCCTCGGCATCAGCGCGGCGCTCGTGCGCGACGATCGAGAGGAACGAAGGGTCGGGAACTGAATCAACCGGTCGGCATGCCGGAGTTCCACATGTCGACGACGATCTTCCAGGAGCCGTCCGGCTGTTTCTTCCAGGTATGGAAGTCACGAACGACGTCACGCCCCGGAGGCTCACCCTCTCGGTTGATCGTGATCTGACCGATCGCGAACGTCCAGCCGATATCCCCCGAGTCGGCGACCTCCACCCGGATCAAATCAAACTCGAGCTCGACGCCGGGGGTTACGATGAACCCGAACTGGTAGGTCTCGACGCCACTCAGCCCCTCATCGACGATCTCCGCGTTGGGAGGGATCATCATCGCCGTCTGGTCATACATGCCGACCACGGCGACGGCATCCTTGGCCGACGCCGCTGACTGATAGGCGAGGGCCGCTGCCGTCAGTGCGGCGAGGTCTGACGCTTGATCTGTCTCAGCGACCACGTCGGACGCGTCGGGTTGGCAGGCGGTGAGGGTCAGCACCAAGGTCAGAATGAATCCCACGGGGGCTGGGGGTGAAACCTTCAACCGGCAGCCGAGCTCTGTTCTCATGATGGGTCTCCGATGGTTCCCACGTACTTGGACGGTATCGAGTATTGGGGACTTTCCGCCTGCCATAATACCGACACGACCCACCAGCGGTTGCCGTCATGCAACAGCTGGAACGAGTTGATGCCGCGCTGGAAGGGCGTGCTATCGCTCCGACTGCGAAATGACACGTAGGTACTGAACACGTGCGCGATGTTGCCGAACTGCTCGGTGACTCGTCCGATCTCTGCTTCGACGAATCCGGTCCGTTCCACACTGGCGCCTGCGCGTTCGACGTACGAGTCCGGGGTCATGATCGCACGACCCCAGCGACCGTCCTCGGTCGGGCCGGTGGGACTCAGGGTTGCTTCGGCCAGAAAGAGCGAACGCCAACGGTCCCAGTCGCGACGTTCACCGGCATTGCCGGAGATGACGTCGTAGACGGCCGTAATGATGGCATCGATCGAAGCGACGTCGGCTGGGTTCGCGTCCTGCGCGGCCGCGTTTGAGGGGCTTACAAGGCTGCCGGAAACGACAGCGACAATGGCGACGACAGCCCGGACCGAGCCGAAAAGAGCATCAGGCATCGGGATCATGTATGGCTTCCTAGAGTTCAATGTCGTAGTCAAAGGTAGGATCGGGCTCACACTGTGAAGCTCTGCCCGTCTTGAGCCCCCTCGCTACCCAGGTAAGTTCACAGATGGCTTCGGGCGACACACCCCTCATGCAGCAGTGGCGAGAAGCGAAATCTCACCACCGCGATTCGCTGCTCTTCTTTCGCGTCGGCGACTTCTACGAGCTCTTCCACGGCGATGCCGAGGAGGGCGCGAAGCTGCTGGGACTCACGCTGACGTCCCGTAACAACGGGGCAGCAGCTCGCGTGCCTCTCGCGGGTGTGCCGGCCAAAGCACTCGATGATTACCTGGCCCGGCTCGTCAAGCTGGGGCGCCGCGTCGCGATCTGCGATCAGGTCGAGGATCCGGCACTGGCGAAGGGGATCGTGAAGCGCGCGGTGACCGAGACCGTGACGCCGGGCACGGTGCTCGCTGACGGCCTTCTCGCCGAACGGAAGAACAACTTCCTCATCGCGATCGTTCGTGAGGAAGCCCGTAACGCGTATGCGTTGGCCGCTCTCGACATCTCGACTGGTGAGATCGTAGTTCAGGCAGTTCCGGCTGACGAGCTCAGAGCTGAGCTCGGGCGACTCGAGCCCTCTGAGGTTCTGGTGCCGAGGGCCATGGCCGAAGACACGATGCTCGACCACGCGGTTTCGAGTTCTGTCGCGAGAACGATCCGGGACGACTGGATGTTCGAGGAGGACGTCTGTGGACCCGAACTGCTCCGTGTCTACGCGCTCCAGTCCCTCGACGGTCTGGGATTCCAGTCCGACGATGTCGCGCTCGTCCGCGCCACGGGCTCACTGATCCAGTACCTGGGTGAGATCCGCCCTTCGGGCGTGACTCACCTCAAACCGGTGCGGATCCAGAGGCCGGGTCGTGTCATGCTGCTCGATGAAATGACGCGCCGTAACCTCGAGCTCATCGAGCCCATGCGCGCCGGAGAGGAAGGCGGGACACTTCTCGACGTACTCGATGACACCGTGACCGCGATGGGTGGCCGTCAGCTGCGTCGCTGGGTCCTGGAGCCCCTTGTTGTCCCCGAGGAGATCTGGACTCGTCAGGACGTTGTGACGGAACTTGTGGGGACTCCCGAGTTGCGTCAGCGGCTCCGCGATACCCTCTCCGGGGTGAGCGACCTCGAGCGGCTCGCTGGAAAGTTCGGAACCCTGCGCGTCGCGCCGCGGGACCTGATGAGCCTGCGTCGCTCACTAGAGCGTCTGCCTGCAGTTCAGGAGGCGTGTTCAGGGGCCTCATCCGAGCTACTGAGATCACTCGGGGTCGAGTTCGACGTCCTCGAGGATGTGCGGGACTTGCTCAGTCGTGCCATTGCAGACGAGCCCCCGGCGACCCTGCACGAGGGCGGCGTCATGCGGGAGGGCTGGTCGGCTGAGCTCGACGAGATTCGCACGGTGCGCGATGGCGCTCGTGACTTCATCGCCAGCCTACAGGTGCGCGAGCGGGAGCGTACCGGCATCAGCTCGTTGAAGGTCGGCTTCAACAAGGTGTTTGGATACTACCTGGAGGTCACGAAGTCGAACCTCGACAAGGTGCCCGACGACTACGTGCGAAAGCAGACGCTGACGAATGGTGAGCGGTACTTCACGCCGGAGCTGAAGCAGTGGGAGGAGAAGGTCTTCGGCGCTGAAGACCGAATCAGTGGACTCGAGGTAGAACTCTTCACCGCGGTGCGGGGAGAAGTAGGCCAGGCTGTGCCACGGATTCAGGATGCTGCTTCGCGCATCGCCTCACTCGATGTGCTGAGCACGCTGGCTCAGGTGGCGATTCGCCTCGAGTACGTTCGTCCCGAGGTGCATACGGGCTTCGATCTCGAGATCCGGGCCGGGCGGCACCCTGTCGTTGAGACGATGATGCCGCGCGAGGAGTTCATTCCAAACGACCTCGTACTTGACGATGGTGGCTACATCGTCGTGCTCACCGGTCCGAATATGGCTGGAAAAAGCACAGTCCTGAGACAGATCGGGCTGATCCAGCTTCTCGCACAGGTGGGTTCGTTTGTGCCGGCGGATTCAGCCCGCCTTCCGGTCGCCGACCGGATCTTCACGCGTGTCGGTGCGTCGGACAACCTGGCGCGTGGTCAGTCGACCTTTATGGTCGAGATGAGCGAGACGGCGGCGATCGTGCACGGGGCCAGCGACCGGAGCCTGGTGCTCCTTGACGAGATCGGCCGCGGTACATCGACCTACGATGGGGTGTCGATCGCGTGGGCCGTGACCGAGCACATCCATGAGCACATCGGCGCCAAGACCGTCTTTGCGACCCATTACCACGAACTCACCCAGCTCGGTGATCTGCTCGATGGCGTGAAGAACATGAACGTCTCCGTTCGAGAGGTCGGAGACGAGATCGTCTTCCTTAGACGTCTGGCTGACGGGGGTGCGGATCGATCCTACGGAATCCAGGTAGCTCGGCTCGCGGGGCTTCCCAACGGGATCGTTGCCCGGGCTCGGGAACTTCTTTCAGAGCTGGAGGGAACACATACCGGAGGCGGCGAAGGGCTGGGGCGCCACGGTGCGTATCGGCCGGAGTCCGAGGCGCCGCCAGATCAGCTTTCCATATTTTCCGTAGAGCATCCGATTATGGAGCGTCTCAGGGCGATTGATCCCGACGATCTCTCTCCTCGGGAAGCGCTCAAGATCCTGTACGAACTCGGTACCGTCATGCGACCTGGGAAAGACGATTGAGACCAATCCGAGCAGCCCTGGGTGTGATGATGAGCGTAACGGCGGTCGCATGCGGGGTCGACGCGGAGATCGAGCAGCCACAGCCTCTCTCGGCCGAGATCCCGATCGAATATCCGCTCCACATGTGGGACCAGGATATGGAGGGGGAGACGCTTCTCCGGGTTCGGGTCGGTGACACGGGTGGCGTCAACAGCGTCGAGGTCGTTCAGTCCTCCGGCCATCTCTCGTTCGACTCAGCTGCTGTCGATGGGGCACGGCGCTTGCGCTTTTCCCCGGCACGACAGGACGGAAAGCGAATCGAGGTGTGGGCTCAGGTGCCCGTTCGGTTCTCCAAACGCCCCCGTCCGGACACATTGGGTGTCGCACCGAACCCCTGAAAGGAATCCACATGGCTGAGCGCCATCTCCGGC
>JAKMDG010000351.1 GCA_022428035.1 Longimicrobiales bacterium | reverse complement strand
TTGGAGGCCTCTGGCGACGCGTCTTCGCCGAAGTCGCGAGTGAGCATCCGGACATCGAGGCCGACGCGATGTACGTCGATGCTATGGCGATGGACCTGGTTCGCCGCCCCGAGCGCTACGAGGTCCTGGTCGCGTCGAATCTCTTCGGCGACATCATCAGCGACCTTGCAGCAGAGATCACGGGTGGTATCGGCATGGCTCCGTCGGCAAATATCCATCCGGGTCGTCACGCACTGTTCGAGCCCGTTCACGGATCTGCTCCGGACATCGCGGGTCAGGGAAAGGCGAACCCGATTGGAGCGATTCGGTGTGTGGCGCTCATGATGGATCACTTCGGGCTTCAGAAAGCCGGTGAGCGTATCGAAGCCGCCGCGGTCGCGTCGTTCATGGCGGGCCAGACGACACCGGATCTTGGTGGCTCGCTTTCTACGGCCGAGACGACGACGGCCATCATCGATCACCTGCGCTCGGCCTACTCGGCCAGTGCCTGACCTCGAGCTTTGATGAGCGAACGACGGACGATCGGTCAGATCCTGACGGGGCTGGGGCGGATCACAGATGAAGACGTCGCTGTTGCTCTAGAGCACCAGCGAGATCGTGGAGGCTTCTTCGGTGAGGCGCTCATTGCCAGGGGCGTCATCACACAGGGAGAACTCGATTTCGGAATCGCATCCCAGTTTGATCTTCCTTATGTGGTACCGGACCCGGAGTCGATTGATCTGTCCGTGGCTTCCATGGTGTCTGCCGAGTGGGCGCTGATCCACAACATGCTGCCCATTGTGAAGGCGGCGGACGAGCTGATGGTCGTCACGGACTCCCCGTTGAAGGACGAAGCGATAGCTCACCTCGAAGCGATAAGCGGGTGTGCGGTGTCGCTTTCTCTGTCTTCACCTGTGACCGTCCGTGAGACGATCCGTCAGGTGTACGCCATGACGAGCGCCTCTGATGAGGAGGTCGGGCCGCCTGTCGATCTGAGTGAGGCGGTCGGCATCGTGCTGCTCATGAAGAGCCAGCGGTTCGGGATCTCTGTTCGAGGTGCCCGCGCCAGATTCTGGTGGGAGGACAACGGTGTGGTCCGGAGGCGTCCATTGTCAGGGGACTGGCGGCGGGATCTCGATCGGTCGCTCTCTCCGTCATGGGCAGAGAGAACCGGAGACGGACCGAGGTCGAGGTGGGAGGCACAGCTCACGAGCAGTGGTACCGTGGTTCGGGTGGCTGTCGACTCACTCGCCGATGAGTCGGGTCGGGAGCTCCTGCTGATCCCGATGATGGAGCCGGAGTCTCCCGTGGATCGCTTCTCCGCGCCGCCGGACGGTGTCGTTGCTGAAATCCGTCTCCTTGCTCGATCGGGTGCGGCGCGCTTCATCGTCCAGTCTGATCCGGACGAGTTGAGTAAGGAGGCACTCGCTCACCTGCCCGAGCTCGTCCTCGATCCATCCTGGCGCAGCGTGTACATCCATACCGATGTTCGCGGTGCGGCAGACGAGACCTTTTCGGTGCATATGCCCAACGACCCCGCGACCTGGGCACATGAGCTTGCCGCACTCCGGTCGTTCGACTTCGACGTCGTGACGGTGGACCTGTCGAGTGAGGATCATGGCTGGGCCGCGGGTGCGCTCGACGTTGCCTCGGTTGCGTTTCTGTACTGGCCAGCCGGCGAGGACACAAAGGCGGCGTACGAGGCCGGGGTGCGATGGCTGCTGAAGATCGAGCGAGGGGGCGACGAGGTGTTGAACTGGTCGCTCGAGGCGCTCAGCCGATGACCAAGAGACACGAATCGAGGCACGTGGAGAGCATGCAATGGCTCAGATAGATCAGTTCCTGAAGGTCCTCGTCGAGCAGGGTGGATCCGACCTCCATCTCACGGTGGGTTCAGCGCCGGTGATGCGCGTTCACGGACATCTCCAGCGGATCAAGTTCCGCGAATTGTCCCAGACCGACATGGAGGCGCTGGTCTACGAGATCATGGAGGAGGACTGGCGGATCTCGTTCGTCGAGGACATGGACTATGACTTCGCGTACGAAATCGAGGGACTGGCGCGCTTCCGTGCGAACGTTTTCTGGCAGCGGAAGGGCCTCGGGATCGTCATGCGCACGATTCCCGAAAAGATCATGTCGGCTGATGATCTGGGGCTACCCGAAGCCGTGAGGCGCCTGTGCATGCTTACGAAGGGCCTGGTCCTTGTAACCGGTCCGACGGGATCGGGTAAGAGTACCACGCTGGCGGCGATGGTGGATCTCATCAACGAGTCGAGATCCGATCATATTCTGACCATCGAGGATCCGATTGAGTTCGTTCATCCGAACAAGAAGTCGCTGGTCAATCAGCGTGAGATCCGGACCAATACAAAGAGCTTCGCGAACGCGTTACGAGCCGCGTTGCGTGAGGACCCGGATGTCATTCTTGTTGGGGAAATGCGCGATCGCGAGACCATCGAGCTCGGGATCACGGCAGCCGAAACGGGCCATCTCGTGTTCGGGACGCTCCACACGAACTCCGCACCCAAGACAGTCGACCGGATCATCGATGTCTTCCCGGCGGAAGAGCAGGAGCAGATCCGTTCGATGCTCGCCGAGTCACTGAAAGGAGTGATCGCCCAGGTTCTCCTGAGGCACAAGAACGGGAAGAGCCGTATGGCTGCCATGGAAATCATGGTCGGGACGTCGGCGATCGGGAACCTGATCCGGGAGAACAAAATCCATCAGATCCCGTCGATCATCCAGACGGGAAAGAAAGACGGGATGCAGCTTCTCGATCAGCACGTCTTGGAATTCCTGATGCAGCAGATGATTACGCCGGAAGAGGCGTACATGAAGGCGAACAACAAGCAGGCGTTCCTGCAGCACCTCGACAAGCCGCCGGAAATGGAATTCAGCTGATTGCAGGCGGACAGTCACTCGTGATCCCGTATCGCAGCGCAGATTTGCCCGGGCTGTCCGCTCAGGTCGAGGAACAGAAAAACGAGGTGACCGAGTTGCTGTCGGAGGGAGACTCGGAACACGCGTCCTGGCGTCCTGATGAGAGCAGCTGGTCGCTGGTGGGTCACGTGGCCCACATGACAATCGTCAACGCTCTATATCTCGACTCGATCCACGCGGCCCTGAACGGAGCTCGCTCAGCAGGTGGTCCGGTCAGTGACGGCCCGTGGAGACACTCGGCGAACTCGACGTGGTTCGTCAGGCAGAATCAGCCGCCGCCGAAGAGGCGCATCAAGACCTTCAAGAAGATGGTGCCCGATCCTGGCACCACCCCGGAGGCTGCGTTGACCGACTTCCTGAGCGCTCAGGATCGCCTCCTCGCGGCGGTTCGAGGCGCTGGGGGTCTGGACCTGGGTCGGATTCGGTTCGGTTCTCCCTTCCTCGGCCTGTTGCGACTTTCTGCGGGTACGGCCCTCGGACTCCTCGTGGCGCACACGGATCGCCACATCTGGCTGATGCATGAGGTGAACCGGCTGCGGTCCGAGGGGTAGCGACCACACCTACGATCAACCCCTTCTCATTTCGTTCACTTCGAGGCTTCATGGCAACGCAGGGTCATTCACGTGAGGTAGTCGTCCTTTCCGGTAAGCGCACCGGCTTTGGAACCTTCGGTGGCTCCCTCAAAGACTTCACGGCGACGGATCTCGGCGTCTTCAGCAGCACGGCTGCCATCGAGGCGGCAGGTCTGACTCCCGACCAGGTGGATCATACCTTCATCGGGAACGCGCTCCAGACCTCGTCGGACTCGATCTATCTCGCTCGACACGTGGCGCTTCGCTCCGGTGTTCCCCAGGACAAGCCCGCGCTCACGATCAATCGTCTGTGTGGGTCCGGGTTCGAGGCCATCGTCCAGGGAGCCAAAGAAATCGTACTCGGCGAGGCTGATGTCTGCCTGACGGGTGGTGCCGAGTCGATGAGCCAGGCTCCGCATGTGATTCGTGGTGCCCGCTGGGGAAAGGCACTCCGTCTCGGGCCGGCTGGAAACAACTTTGAGGACCTTCTCTGGGAAGCGCTTCTCGATACCAACTGCGACCTCACCATGGCGCAGACGGCCGAAGAACTCGCTGACCGGTACACCGTCACGCGCGAGGAGGCCGATCAGGTCGCCGTGAACTCCCAGCATCGTGCGCAGGCTGCGTGGGACAACGGGTACTTCGACGCCGAGATCGCCGAGGTGGTGATCAAGTCACGAAAAGGCGAAACCAGCTACGCCGCGGACGAGCACATTCGTTCTGATACGTCGATGGAGGCCCTCGGCGGCTTGCGTCCGTACTTCCGGAAGGACGGTCTCGTGACCGCGGGGAACGCCAGCGGCATCGGTGACGGTTCGGCGAGCGCTGTTCTGGCGAGCGCGGAGTGGGCAGAGGCCAACGGTGTGACGCCGATCGGCCGGATCGTGTCATGGGGTTTCGTCGGTGTGGAACCTCAGATCATGGGTATCGGCCCCGCTCCGGCTGCGCGCATGGCGCTGGACAAGGCTGGGCTGTCACTCGAGGACATGGATCTGGTTGAGGTCAACGAGGCGTTTGCGCCTCAGTACAAGGCCGTCGAAAAAGAGCTGGGCCTGGACCCCCACAAAACGAATGTGAATGGCGGCGCGATTGCGCTCACCCACCCGCTGGCAGCGTCCGGGGCTCGGATCACGATCCATCTTCTCCACGAACTTCGGCGTCGTGGCGGCAAGTTCGGCCTGGGCTCCGCCTGTATTGGTGGGGGTCAGGGCGGCGCAGTGATTGTGGAAGCACTCTAGGTCGAGAGGCTGAGGATTCCTTCCGCGTGAGTGACGAGGTCGGCCGAAGCCTCACGCGGGAGGAGTTCGACGCGGGCATTCGTCGTGCAGCCGAGTTGGCGGCGTCCGATCCTGACTCAGGTGAGGGGCGGTTAAGCGAAGTCGAGCTCTACCGGATCGCCGGAGAGGTGGGTCTTTCGGAAGGGCATGTTCGCACCGCCCTCGCTGAGGTTCGCACGGGTGAGCAAGGGGGCAGCGCGCTCGACCGCATCTTCGGCCCGGCGACAGTGCATGCCTCGCGCATCGTCCCCGGGACGATCGCGGACCTGAAGCTCCAGCTTGACGACTTTCTTGTTGCGACGCAGTTGCTTCAGCCTGTTCGACGGGCCCCTGAGCTGCTTCTGTACCAGCCTGCGCTTGACTGGGCGTCGCAGCTGGCCAGAGCGGCAAGCTTTACCTCGCACAAGCACTTCATCGCGTCGGCCAAGTCTGTGGAGATCCGGTTCGAGAGGGTCGACGATGAACAGACATTGATAGAGGTTCTCGTCGACCCGGGGACACGGCCGGAGGACATTGCCGGTGCCGTAGTGGGTGGGAGCGCGGCCGGTGGTGTATCCGGGGCTCTCGTAGGTGTGGCCGTGGCGTCTGCACTGCCTTTCGCATTGGCAGTCGGTGCAGGTGTCGCTGTGGGCCTGGGCGTATGCGGCGGGGTAGGCATAGCCGCTGGACGTGGACATCGGAATAAGGTCGTCCGGGTTCAGGCAGAGGTAGAAGGCGTG
>JAKMDG010000336.1 GCA_022428035.1 Longimicrobiales bacterium | reverse complement strand
GAAGGTGCTCATTGCAGTAAAAGAAGTAAGAAGTCTCTCGTCCGCTCCAGCGCCCCGATGAGCGCCAGCGGATTGTGGGTGCCGCCTTCGTACAGGAATGGTTGAAAACCCGGATCTGTCCGACCGTCTGCCTCGAGAGCAGCGATCAACGACTCCGCCTGACTCACCGCGACAACCTCGTCGGCCGTGCCGTGATGGATCTGAACAGCGGGCAGCCGATCCGCGAACAGGGAGGTCGAGCGACGTACGAACTCGAGACGAACCGACGGAATGTCCGTCTGACCATTTCGGAGCGGCTCAATGAAGTCCGAGTTGAGGACTTCGATCCCCGGTAGTTCCCGAAGAGATCCGTCGAGCACTTCCTCTACGACATCTTGTACGTATTCATCGAAGAAATCGGTCGGACCGAAGAAGTCGACTACACGATCGATGCGGTCGTCCCGGACGCTCATCAGCAACCCCACACCACCCCCGCGACTGAAACCCAGTACGCCGACCCGAGTCGAGTCCGCCTGAGGCTCGACATCGAAGGTGACGTCGAGCAGAGCCATCGCATCATCCACGTCACGATCCCAAGGGCTGGCGGCACCGTCGGACGTCCAGCGATCTGAGCCAAACGACAGGGTCTCCGAGCGGAATGATGGCACGATCCAGACGAACTCGTCGGCCGCATCACCGAGCGCCGGAACGGTGAAGAGAACCTGATCCAGCTCGACCCCCGAATCACCTCCATGCGCATAGACAATGACCGGAGCAGGGGCGGCCAGAGTCGGCGGCGTGATCACTGCTCCGTAATGGCGCACCGTCCCGTCGACCACGTGTGACACGACTCTCACCCGAGCCTCGAGCGCGAGCACTGACACGGTCGTGTCCAGCTCGACGACCACACCTTCAGCCGTCGGTGTGCGGGCCGCCCAGTCAGCGGACACGGAGGCGATTTCGGCACTCGTCGCCGGCGCAAAGAGGAGGTCGAGATCGATGCCACCGGCAATTCGGTCGTCAGGACTGACTCCATCCTCTCCGCACGCGAAGAGAACGACGGCAAGCAACGGCAGAACGGCACTGCGCGGCCAGAAAGGTCGAGATCGGCTCATACGAAGACCCTACCCAATCGTGCGCAGGCTGGCGACCCCGGTTACGCTCTCGACATCCGAAACCGCAACGAGGTCGCGAAGAGTTGCGACCTGATCCCATGAGGAGACCTCCATGCTCGATATCCTGTCCCGTCGAAGACTCATCCGCGGTGCCGCGGGCGCCTCGCTCGCTTCTCTGGTACCTGGCATCGCAGGAGCTCAGCCCAAGGGGTCGGCGGCGCCGTGGCAGGTCAGCCCCGAGGCGAGGCTTCGAGAGCTGGGCATCGAGCTGCACATCCCTCCCCCCCCCGTCGCGACATACGTGGGCACGCGCATTGTTGGCAACACGCTCTACGTCGCCGGCCACACGCCCAGAATGCCAGATGCGTCTCCAGGCCACCAGGGTATCGTCGGCCAGGACCTCACCGTGGAAGAGGGACAGGCAGCCGCACGACAGTGCGGGATCAACATCCTCGCCACGATGCGCGCCCGACTCGGCAGCCTCGACCGGGTCGCTGGACTCATTCGGACCTTCGGCATGGTCAACGCCGTACCCGGGTTCTCAGAACAGCCCAGCGTCATCAACGGCTTCAGCGACTTGATGGTTGACATCTTCGGCGAGGAGGCCGGAACGGGCACCCGAGCCGCAGTCGGCATGGGATCGCTCCCCGGAAACATGGCCGCCGAAGTGGAGACCTTCTGGGAGCTGCGCAGCTGATGCATTGAGGATCGGCGGGTGGCGGCCCTACCACCGCCACCCGCCGTGTCCTGCCTTGTCAGCGTGTGCCGTGCGGCCGCAGCTCGTTCCAGCGCTCGATGAAGCCGACCGCGGCAGCGACCATCGATGCCGTGTCGGCCCAACCTCGCTCGACAGTCGACTCGCGCGGATCGCGCACACCCCACACGCCGGTCGATGTCATCTCCGCGGCCGAGGTCCGCTTGCCCGTCGCCTCATCCTTGAGACCCTCGGCAAGAAATACCGTGAGCGCAGTCGGGTCACCTGCCACCACCTCCGGCAGCATCTCCTCCATGTGAGGCAGGAGCGTCAGCTCTGCGGGCACAGCCACATCAAGATCGACAAGCTCAGGGGTCAGGTACATCGAGTTCGACGTTTCCCCGGTCCCGCCGTGTCGGTCAAATACCGGTGTCGATGAGTCGGCAGGACGATCGATATCAGGTCGGAACGGCCCAAGGACCGCCCCGAGGTCGACGGCGATGCCCTCCGTCTCCTGGTTGATCCGGTCGACGATGAACCGCGTTGTCGCGGCATTTCCGCCGTGCGCATTCATGATCAGGAATCGTTTGAAGCCGTGCTGCATCAGGCTCTTCGCCGCCTCGACATACACCTCCTGAATCAGCGGTGACGGCAACGTGATCGTACCGGCAAAGCCCATGTGATAGGGGGACTGACCGGGGAGCAGGATCGGCGCCACCAGCGCGTCGATCTGCTGAGCGATGAGCTTGGCCCGCTCCACCCCGTTCAGATAGTCGGTCCCGATGGGGAGGTGGAGTCCATGCTGCTCCAGTGACGCCACCGGAATGATCACCAGGTCCGACCGCGTCAACAGATCCTCGACCTCGGGCCGTGTCATGTGCGGCAGGTAGTTCTTCACCTTCTGGATCCTCGGCAGAGGGCTCTCCTGAGGCAGAAGATCCTGAGCCTGCACCGGCTGCTGCAGCATAAGGGTCGAGGACATGGTCACGGCGACCACGAATAGGGCAGTGCGCTTCATCGTCGAAATACTCCTGAGCCTGCGGGGGAACCGCACCATCGTAGGCGCGACGCGCCGGGTGAGCCACGGGCGCATGACGCCATCCCGGCGCCCCGACCCGCAGTTACCTTCAAGCTGCGTTCACCCTCGTCCGACTCGCATGCGCCCCACCGATCCACGACAGATCCTCAAAGACGTCTTCGGATACGACGACTTCCGGCCAGGCCAGCGTGAGATCATCGACGTCGTGCTCGAGGGACGGGACTGCATCGGCGTGATGCCGACGGGCGCGGGGAAGTCACTGACGTACCAGCTCCCAGCTCGGATCATGGACGGAACCGTGCTCGTCCTCTCCCCGCTCATCAGCCTGATGAAGGACCAGGTCGATGCACTGCGCGAGTTTGGCTTCAACGCAGTCGAGATCAACAGCTCTCTCGACTACGGTGAGCGGCAGTCACGGCTGGATGGACTGCGACGCGGGGACTACGAGCTCGTATACGTCGCGCCGGAAGCGTTGGACGGACGCCTGCGCGACTTCGTGAGTGGCTGCCCGATTTCACTCCTGGTCGTGGATGAGGCGCACTGCATCAGCCAGTGGGGGCACGATTTCCGCCCTTCGTACCGACGGCTGAGAGGGCTCAAGGAAGGGCTCGACGTGCCGGTGCTGGCCCTGACCGCGACCGCGACACGCACCGTCGCTCGCGACATCCTCCGGCAGCTCGGCATGTCCAAGCCAGGGGGCTACAAGGGATCGTTCTTCCGATCGAACCTGGAGATCGGCGTCCGAAAGAAGGGTCAGGGCAATACGAGGAAGGAGATCCTCGCGCTGATCAAGCGACACGAGGGGGAGACGGGCATCGTGTATTGCCTGAGCCGTAAGGCCGTAGACCAGACCGCCAAGTTCCTGCAGACGAATGGTGTTCGGGCGCGGCCCTACCACGCGGGAATGGAGCCCGCAGATCGTCAGCGGAACCAGGAAGCGTTCCAACGTGACGAAATCGACGTCATCGTCGCGACGGTCGCGTTCGGGATGGGGATCGACAAGTCGAACGTCCGCTTCGTCATCCATCGTGACATGCCTCGCGATATCGAGTCCTGGTACCAGGAGATCGGGCGCGCGGGTCGTGATGGTCTTCCGAGCGAATGCTTCCTGTTCTACTCGTGGGCCGATGTGAAGCTGCACGAACGCTTCCTCGATGACATCGACGACCCTGAGCTCTGGCAGCAGAAGCGTCAACGCACGGTCGATCTCTTTCAGCTCGTCGAGTCGGTCCGATGCAGACACCAGGCGATCCTCGCCTACTTCGACGAAGAGATGGCTCCGTGTTCGACGTCCTGCGACTCGTGTACCGGTGTTACGCCGGAGGAACTCGCTCAAGAGACCATGGCGAGCCTGGGCGCAGTTCAGGGGACGAGAAGTCGCTCACGTCACGTGAGCGCTACGGGTAGCGCGCTCACCCCGGAGCAGGAGGAGATTTTCCAGGGTCTGAAGGACCTTCGGAAGGAAACCGCCGACCGCCAACGCGTCCCGGCATACATCGTCTTTGGAGACCAGGTACTCGTCGAGATGGCAGTCCGACAACCGAAGACCGAGGCGCAGTTCCTCGATGTACCAGGGGTCGGGCCGGCCAAGCTGGCAAAATATGGAACCGCCTTCCTGACGCGCATCTCCGACATGCGGCGGGTCGTGCAATGAGACGCAGGCGCGTAGGGACAGCTGCGCTCATGTGGCTGCTGCCAATGGCGACCGCCTGCACTTCGACACCGGTCGCAGGGCCCTCCAGCGTCGTGCCAGACAACCCTGCCGGGGCAGCGGCCGAGGCGAACCTCACGCAGACCTCGGAGCCGATCGACCTCCTCCTGGACCACTTCGACATCGAGTCGATCGTGGTCCCTCGGAGCCGTGCCTTCACGCGTCAGGTTGCGCTGATGATCGGCGACCCGAACGACGAAGAACTCGAGCGGCTCGTATCGGCCGTGGCCATCGGTTTCGACGCGGAGCGAATGCGCGCTGAGGTTGCGGCCCTCATGCTCGACGAGGTCCCCGACGGCTACATTGAGCAGGTCGCGGAGTGGGTCGATGGCGGCGCCAGTGCCGATGTAGACCGACAGGCCTCCGCGTACCAGCCGACCGTCACACTGGAGGAGTGGCTCGACACGTACACGGACGAGCCGCCGTCCGAGGAGAGGATTCGCCTGGTTGCTCGCTGGTCAGAGGCCCGACAGGAGGGGACGTTCTTCCTGCTGCTCGAACAGGCAATCGACGAAGCTGCACATACA
>JAKMDG010000288.1 GCA_022428035.1 Longimicrobiales bacterium | reverse complement strand
TATGATGTTCGAGACGTACAACACGGGTGGGACGCGGGTGAGCACGCCCGAGCTGGAGACCGTCGGCGCCAACGTCTACCCTGGATCTCAGGGATTCGACCGGAAAGAGTCGTTTTTCGCCGATTTCGCGTTCGAGCCTCAGGCGAACATCACCGGCGGCCTCTCCGTCAGTGTGCTCGGTAACGTACCGGTCAATCCGATCGACGAGATTTTTTACGAGAATCGAGGCCGCTCAACCCTCGTTCAGACGTCCTCCGGCACAGCTCGTGTTTCGGACACGGAGCGGCTCAAAGTCTACAACGCTCATTTCAGCTGGGACGACCGTTGGTTCCGGCTTGATGCCTTTTATCGAACGGGCCACTACCACTGGGCGTATGAGGGCGACTTCTTCAACATGTATCGCGAGGCGAATTACGGTCCGAACATCGACATCTACAACGGGGAGGCCCCGCTAGGATTCGAGTTCATGGGCAAGCAGGCACTGGATGGCCTCAAAGTCGCCTTCGGACCCCAGTTGTGGTGGGGCGCGAACCCTACCGTGATCGGGAAATACCGCTTTAACGCCGGCGGTCTGCTCTCGACGGCTATGTACCAGGAAGACCTGGAGCAGCAACGAGGAACGACCTCCTCATTCGCGATCCCGGTTCCGCAAAACCGCCGCGCATCGCTCCACACGACGTTCTCTCGGGGTGGACTCACGGTCGACCTCGGCGCGCTATGGTCCGGTAACAATCGGGTCGGCCAGACCTTCCAGATCACTGAGGGCAGCCCGGGAACCTACACAGTCCTCGAGGACCGGGTTGCGTCGGGGGACCAGTATGGTGGAAAGGTCAAGCTGACATATCAGCGGGGTCGCCTGAGCTGGTACGGGCAGGGAGCCGCCATGGGTCTCGTCGCCGACGGGGGCTACGATCAAACGCAGACCTTCACAGGGTGGGCACTCAAGGACACAGGATCGGGCAACCAGTGGAACGTCCTGACCGGATTCGCCTTGAATTACGGATCGTGGCAGATCGCTCCGAACTTCCTGTACCAGAAGCCCCTCGTTGGCCCGATGCCCTTCGTTGGGCCGAACAACCGCTACGGAGTGCCGGCACCCGGACGGCCCCGAAACATCCTCGACGACCCCTTCGCCGTCCGAGGCAATCGAGAGACGAGAGGCGCTGAGCTGGTTCTGACGTATGACCCCACGCCGGCGACATGGATGTACCAATGGGACAACGACGTCCGAGAAGATGCAGGCTTTGCAACGAGTTTGGCCGCCACGCTTCGTAGCCATCCCACCACCCAGGATGCCGCAATCGGAATCCTGGCAGATGGGCGGACTCCGTTCGGCTTTCCGGGTGCGGCCCCGGCCCGTGACTTGTGGGAAGTCCGGGCACGTATCGTATCGAAACCGTCCCGGCGGCTCGGGCTTGTCGCGAACGTCTTCGGCGGCAACGGCGAGCCGAATGGAGAGAGTGAGCGTCTGGTCCAACGCGTGGGCGGCGATGCCCGTATCATCGTCGACAACGTGAAATTCCAGCTCGGAGCGAAGGTCAACGACTGGGGCCCGTACGACTACCATCGAGATTTCAATCTCACGTACCCGCTGCAGCTGATGGGAGACGTATCCTACGTTTTCGGCGTTCCCGAATGGTTTGACCTACCGATGACCCGCTTCGGAATCCGAGGGACGTACCGCACCCTCGATCGGAACTCGAACCGTTTTTGCCCTGGCTTCACGTTCAATGTCAGCGGGACTCCGGTGTGCGATCCTCTTCTCCCCGGTCCCAACGGAACCGAGTGGGAAATTCGCACTTACGTCCACGTAGGGCTGTGACCCCCGCGTAGGAGCCTATCCCGGCGGGAAGGCCCCCCGGGCTTTTCGGGCCGTCCTCGACTCACACCCTAGATCGCAGGGCACTCCACGCCCCGTGCTCACCCCATTCCGACTCGCTGCCGAATCCATGACGCAAATCGCCGAGAGACAATTGACCGAGGATCGTATCGACAAACTCCTCGAGCAGATGACGCTCGAAGAAAAAGTGGGTCAGCTCACGTTGGCGAACGGAGGTGGCGGACACATCCCCGATTGGCTGGACGAAGGTGTTCGCCGCGGGCGCACGGGTGCTGTGCTGAACGAGGTCGACCTCGACACGGTCAACGAGCTTCAGCGCCGAGCGACCGAGGACACGCGACTTGGAATCCCACTTCTTTTCGGCCGCGATGTCATCCACGGTTTCCGAAC
>JAKMDG010000264.1 GCA_022428035.1 Longimicrobiales bacterium | reverse complement strand
CTTCGGACGACCGGACGTGACGGTCGTTGTTGTTGACGCGACCCGACTCGAGCGGAACCTGAACCTTGTACTTCAGATTCTGGAGATCACGGATCGGGTGGTCGTGTTCCTGAACCTCATGGACGAGGCCCGGCGTCACGGAATCGCGGTCGATGCGACGAGGCTGGAGAATGAACTGGGTGTGCCGGTCGTGCCGGGCACGGCTCGGGAGGGCATCGGGATTCCCGAGTTGCTTACGGCCGCGCACGCCGTCGCGAATGGCGAACGAAGGACGACGCCGTATCGGCTTCAGCGGCACGCACCCCAGATCGATCGGGCGATCTCGAAGCTTGAACCCATCATCGCCGATGCCTTCCCGGGTGTGCCGAACACGAGATGGGTCGCGCTACGGTTGCTGAACGCGGATGAGGCCGTGCAGGAGGCTGTCCGCTCGGGCGAACTCGGCCAGTTGATTCACGATGAGTCCGGAACGGAGGTTCCGGACACACCCGATTCAGACCGGATTCGCGTGCTCGACTCCGCAACACGTCTGCGCTGGGAGCTTCCGCCCGACTTCCACGACATCGTCACCGAGCACGCATACGCGGCGGCTGAGGAGGTCGCTTCGCGCTCACAGAAGCGAGGCCTGGCCAAAGCGGGCTTCGCGTTCGATCGGAAGCTCGACGAGCTGCTCACCAGCCGAGTCTTCGGCTTCCCGCTCATGCTGTTCGTGCTCGCAGTTGTGTTCTGGCTCACGATCGAGGGCGCCAACGTCCCCTCTTCCATGCTTGCGACGCTTCTGATCGACAACGGGCACACCTGGCTCAAGGGGCTCTCGGTGGCGGTGGGGCTTCCGTGGTGGCTCGACGGATTCCTTCTCGACGGTGTCTATCTTGCGACGGCGTGGGTCATCAGTGTGATGCTGCCGCCGATGGCGATCTTCTTCCCGCTCTTCACGCTACTCGAAGACTTCGGCTATCTGCCGCGGGTCGCCTTCAATCTCGACTCGATGTTCAAGAAGGCCGGTGCGCACGGAAAGCAGGCGCTGACGATGAGCATGGGCTTCGGATGTAACGCTGCCGGCGTCGTGGCCGCGCGAGTGATCGACAGTCCGCGAGAGCGCCTGATCGCGATCATTACCAACAACTTCAGTCTCTGTAACGGGCGGTGGCCGACCCAGATCCTCATTGCGACGATCTTCATTGGTGCGTTGGCACCCCCGCAGCTAGGCGGCGTCGTGAGTGCCCTGGCGGTCGTCGGCATCGCGCTCTTCGGGATCATGATGATGTTCGTCTCGTCATGGATCCTGTCACGGACCGTGCTGCGAGGAGAAGCCACCAGCTTCAGCCTCGAGCTTCCCCCGTACCGACCGCCGCGCGTGCTCCAGACGCTCTATGCGTCCATCATCGATCGGACGCTCATCGTGCTCTGGCGAGCGATCATCTTCGCGATCCCGGCGGGTGCGGCGATCTGGCTCATTTCGAATGTCACGGTCGGGGGCGTGAGCATCGCTCATCACACGGTGGGCTGGCTGGACCCGTTTGGCCTGCTTCTGGGGATGAACGGCGTGATCCTGCTCGCGTACGTGGTGGCGATCCCGGCCAATGAGATCGTGATCCCGACCATTTTGATGCTTACCGTGCTCGTGACTCCGGAGCTCGCTGATCAAGGAGCCGGCGCGGGTGTGATGTTCGAGGAGGATTCCCTCGCAACGACCGAGGCGCTCCTGCGTGCGGGAGGATGGACGCTACTGACGGCCGTGAACCTCATGCTCTTCAGCCTCCTTCATAACCCGTGCTCCACGACGATCTATACGATCTTCAAGGAGACGCGAAGTTTGAAATGGACGACCGTTGCTACCATGATGCCCGTGTTCATGGGGGTCACGCTCTGCTTTCTCGTGGCTCAGGTCTGGCGGCTCGTGACGATCTGAACCCCCCGAATCGTCCATCGACTTGGTGGCGCGCCGGTGCGTCAACGATGATGATTGACTGGGCGGCGGGTTCGATCGGGGTTGCGTAGCATCGAGATGCCCAGAGCTGCTCGTTGCTCGATGC
>JAKMDG010000246.1 GCA_022428035.1 Longimicrobiales bacterium | reverse complement strand
GTGGAGTGATCGTCGGCCATCGACCAATCGACTCCGAGCGGAGCACGGAGAACCAGCGCGAGCCCGGTTCGTTCGCCTTCGCCGGTCGGTCGGGCGGCGGCAAGCCACAGTCCGGCGCCAACCACGGGTTTGAGCGCCGATGCGCCGAAATACTGCCGCACCGTCGTCGACAGACTCAGGTCCTGGAACGACCAGGTGCCCACGCTGATGTCGAGGCTTCGCGAGTCTCGGAAGAACTCGACGCTCAGGGCCACCGTGCTGATGCCACCGAACGAGACCCCAAACCGCATCCCGTCGCCGGCATTGGGCCCCTGGGCCACGAGTGGGCTCGTGAGCATCGCGAGAAGCAGGACGAGTTTGGCTGCGGTTCGGGTCAAGACGTTCTGCCGGCTGGGGCGCTCAAGGCCGTCGATGCGCGTTGCGTCGTGGGCCAGTTGGATGGCCGCCGGATTATAGAACCGCCCGCTCGGCGGGTCTACGGACGCTTGTCGCTAATCGTCGTCCTGCTTCTGCCCCTGCTCACGGCGTGTCAGCCTCCCGACCAGCCCTCCGGCCTGGACCTGACCGTTCCGGAGGCCCTGCTCGACTGGCTTGAGCCCGATTCTGTTCGGAGAATCGATATCCACCCCGGAGTCGCATATCGCTACCTGTGGTCCGCCAAGGGCCCGTGGGCGGTGCACATTGTTCAGGCTTCGATCGCCGGCCGCTGTGATCTGGGTTTCGAGGTGCTCCGAGCAGGAGCCAGGGAAGATGGAGGAGGAGGCCGGGAGACTGTCTCGGGGATGGTCTCGCGATCCGAGCTCGAGGTCCTGGCGGCGATCAACGCCGACTTCTTCACGCCAGAGGGCACGACCGTGGGTGCCGAGGTCACAGACGGTGTTGTTCGAGCGGTTGCTGACCGGCCTGCATTCGCCTGGAGGCCCGGTCGTGATCCGTGGTTGGGGGTGGCCAGGGGCACAGCCGATGAGCTTCAGTTCGGCTGGTCCGTCGCCAGAGATGGTGGGGACGCGGAGACAGAAGCAGTGGGTGGCTTCCCGGACCTGATTGACGGTGGTCAGCGGGTTGGCGACCTCGAGGTCGGGGCACGACCATCATTCGCAGCGGCGCGTCACCCCAGGTCGGCAATCGGATATGACCGTAGCCGAGGCCAGATCTGGATCGTTCTGGTAGACGGTCGTCAATCGCCGCACTCGGTGGGCATGACCCTTCCAGAGATCGCGAGGCTGTTCGAATCCGTCGGTACCGACGAAGCGCTAAACCTTGACGGGGGTGGCTCCAGCGCACTCGTCCTTGCGGGCGCGCCGGTGAATCGACCCTCCGACCCCACAGGTGAGCGCGCTGTGGTGAACGCGCTCGCTCTGATCACGAGTTCGGAGTGGTGCGCGGGTCCCTGAGCCGGGCCAGCCGTTCAGGATCAGTGAGTCGTCGGGCGTTCCGCGTGGCAGGTGCCCCCCAGCGTGAGGGTCACCGATTGGCCCAGGTCACCCCCATCCCGAAGCGCAACGTCCGGCTCGGTCCCGGTTCGAAGAAACGGCTACCAAAGGCGTTCGGTACGACCGAAGCGTTGTAGTCCTTGTCACCGAGGTTTTGAACCGAGACGAAAGGCGACAGGAAAAAGCGCCCGACGTCGATATCCTCGGAGCCCACGCGGAGATCAGTGATGAAGTAAGACGGAGACTCGGCCGAGTTCGCGTCGTTTACGGTCAACTCGGCCTGGTAGAGGCCTCGTAGCTCGACGTATCCGGCGCGGTGCTCCCAGGTGACCAGGCCGTCGAACCGGCGTGGAGCCAGACCCGCGATCTTGTTGCCGGAGTAGTCGTCGTTGTCATCCGTGACGTATGCGTCGTATTCCCCGTTCACGTCGGTGTACGCAAGACGGAAGCCGACACCCCCGCCGAGGCTCGCATCCGCCGAGACCTCGAAACCTGAGTGATGTGACTCGGCAGAATTACGGAAGTAGGTGCGTCCGGGGTCACTGGCGACCTCGAACGGTACGAGACCGTCGGTGATGTCGGTTCGAAAGACTGACAGCTCGAGGCCGAGCTGGTTGGCCAGAACGGTCCGTGCTCCTCCCTCGATCGTGGTGCCTTTCTGCGGGTCGAGGTCGGGGTTGAACCCCCCGGCGGTCGTGGGCCGGTTCGCGAGTTCCGTCGTCGTTGGCGTCTCGAACGATCGGCCGACAGATCCGAAGATCTCGGCGTCCCCAGCGACACGCACAACCACACCTAGCGACGGACTGAATGCCGACATCGTTCGCTCACCGGAGTCGTCCGGGTTGCCACCGTCGAGAAAGTTGTCCGTCGCGCTGAAGTTGATGTTGTCATAACGGAGTCCGGTAAGGATCGACACACGGTCCGCAGCGTCGAGCCGACCCTGCACATAGATACCGGCCGTTCCGACATCCTCGAGCTGGTCGAGAATCCGGTCGCCCGGCTCACCGCCGTTGTTCCGGAAGTTGAGGCGATTGTCCCCCTGGAGCTCGGCCTCGAAGCCCGCTCCCCAGCCGAATGAAGCAGCGTTGCTGATGGGTATGGAC
>JAKMDG010000225.1 GCA_022428035.1 Longimicrobiales bacterium | reverse complement strand
AGGATCTTTGACATTTTCTTGATGGTCTGGTGGTAGAGTTGAGCGGCAATCCATCTGAAAAGATGAGAGCTCCGATGACCGGTCGTAACCTGGGTGCCCTTCTCGCGATCACCGCCGTGTCGGCGTGTGAGAGTCAGAGGTAGGGGGCTTCGGATGGCTCACTTCCGGTGAACGTCTGGCAGAGTGAAGCCGAGGAGAAGTAGCCCGCGAGGGCGGGATGACGGAGCACGGCCAGGGAGTTCAAAGGGCTTGTCGTACGTGGAGGCTGCTCCACCCCCGAACCTGATGTCTCCACCCTCCGCACCCCCTCGGGGGGCGACACTGTGTGGACGGGCCGTGTCTGCCCGCGAGAAAAAAGTCTGGCTACCGAGCCACGAAACGCAAACCTTCTTCAGGGTTGCAGGGTGAGGCCGCCGCTGACGGGGCCGGATTCTGCGAAAAGGCTCCTTCGATGACTGCGCGCCATGACACGTGCCGAAGCTCTAACTCTGCTGGGTTTGACCCCGGGCTGTTCCGACGAAGACGTGCGGGCGGCGTACCGGTGGATGGTCCAGGCCTGGCATCCCGACCGTCTGCCACCGTCCTCGGACCGAAGAGCTGCGGCAACAGCGCGCACGCGATCGATCATCGAGGCGTTCGAGGTTCTACAGGAGAAGCCCACGTCTCAGGATGTGAAGCCTGAAGATCCGATTCCGACGCGAGGTCCGCGCGATTCTAACCGGACTCCGCTGCAGTTCTTGGAGCGCTCGCCTGAGAAGGTCGTATTGGAACCCGTCGAGGAGGTTTCGCGCCCAAGAGCGCAGTACAGTCTGCTGCTGATCGCGTTCGTTGTCCTCGGCGGTGTCACCGCCACGCTGGTGCTGGCGCGGTCAGCCGATCCGGTCCAAGAGACTGCGGTGGGTCTGGAGTCCCGGGAAATCAGCCCGTCGGTCTCGGCAACGGAGCCGATCCGCGCCCTGGCTGTGACGACCGCCGTCGAGGCGGAGTCGGACCCTCTCGTGCGGTATTCGGTCTCGATCGGAGCGTTTCGCGATCAGGTTCGGGCCATGGCGGTGATCCGTCAGCTTGAGCGCAATGCTGTTCGGGTATGGACCACCATCGTCCCCGTCGATGTGGACGGAATTGTCTTTCACCGAGTCCTGGTCGGCCTGGAAGAGGATCCCGGGTCTCTTGATCCGGTCATCAGCAGGGTCAGCATGGCGCTCAAAGAGGATCCCGAGTCGTGGATCCTTCGCGACGTTGCGTTCACGCTGTGTCTGTCCGAGACCCCTTCCGTCGTCGATGCCGAACGGGTCATGGACCGCGTCGCGGCGCATGACATTGTGCCGTTCGCTCTGCAGTCGGCGGACGACTCCGTACGAGTGTGCGCCGGTGCCTTCTCGGGTGAACAGGAAGCGGACTACCTTCGATCCACCCTGGTTGCCGCTGGGTTTACACCTGAGTTCATCCGACCTGTAGGGGAGCCGATCCTGCAGCCCTAGGACGATTGTTGGGTGTGGGGCTGGTCCCGATTCGGCATTCGCCACCCCTGACCTGGGCGCGCCTTCCGACGGTTTCGACCGGTGCGTGTCCTTGACGGGGCGGTCGCCAGGCGACGGCCCCGTATGTGGCGATGTACGCCGAACTTGATGCTGACGGCCTCATGTGGCACCGTGGATTCAGGGTTGTTCGCCTCGAACTGAGATGCTCGTGCCCCCAGTCGTCGTGAGATTCTTGCCGCAAGGTTGCTCATGATTCTCCTGAAGATTCTAGGCAGTAGCCTGAGAGTCCTGGCGAATTTGGCCTTTCTGGCCGTCCCGGTCGGACTGGGCATGGCGATCTTGCCTTACTTCGACGGCGCGGCCTCGTACCCGTGGGTCAACCGGGTCGTGGCCTTCGACGCAGCGCTTGTCGACGGGTTGCGATCGCTCGTGCCGACGCGGATCGGTCAGCTCGACCTGGCGCGCGCGTTCATCCTCTGCGGCCTTCTGCTCCTCGGGCTGACCCTGGATCACGTCGCGGGCACGGTTCTGGCGAGCAAGCCCAAAGACCACACGAAAAAGGAGGCCAGGAAGAAGCCGAGGACCGCCAGAGTCACCAAGGCGGCCACGACCTCTTCGGCCCGTACCGCCACGGCAACGGGAGAGCCGAAGAGCCGCGAAGAACTCGTTCGCCTGATGGTGGAGGCGAAACGAAAGCTGGATGCGATGACCCGGGACGTCGCGTTCCTGGCACTCGACGTCGTGGAATCGACCAACATGAAGCTCGGTGAGGATCGCGCCTTCGTGGAGCACGACTTCAAGGAGTTCAAGAGGATGGTCGACGGTGCGGTAGCGAAGTATGGACCGCTGAAGTCGGCATGGACCCCCGACGGGGCCATGATCTGTTTCGATTCGCTCGATCTATCCGTCCGTGCTGCGCAGGCCATGCTGAAACGGCTACCCGAGTTCAACTCGGCGACGCGGATGATGCAGACGCCGTTCAGGGTTCGCTGCGGCGTAAACGGGGGAGCCGTCCAGTACGATGCGGATGTCCCGATGGAAGCCATGAGCGACAATGTCATCGAAGTGGCCGGCCACATGCAAAAGTACGCGGACCCCGACACGATTTATGCAGCGGGTGATCTGCTGCGTAAGAAGAAAGTCAACCGCGGATTCGTCACGGCCGATACGGAGGTGGACGGGTACACGGTCTTCATGTGGCGGGGCCCGTCTGCTGATCCCGTGGCAGGGTCGTCATCGAGGGCTCACGTGGATCCCGATGCGACCCAGGTCTCGGAGGACGTCACCGTTGAGATCACCTCGTCCGCGTTGGATATCCCCTCTTCACTGGGCAAGTACGAGGTGAGAGGCGAGCTCGGTCGCGGAGCCATGGGTATCGTGTACGAGGGATGGGATCCGGGCATCGAGCGTCGCGTGGCGCTCAAGACGGTACGCCCCGATCAGCTCGACTCGGGTGACGCGGAGCAGCTGATCGAGCGGTTCCGCCGCGAAGCACAGGCGGCGGGCCGGCTATCGCATCCGGGAATTGTGGGCGTGTATGAGTTTGGAACTGAGGGCGATACCAACTTTATCGCGATGGAGTTCATCGAAGGTGAAGAACTCCAGAGCTGGCTCGACCGTGAGGAGCGTCTGGACGTGGCTCAGGTGGTCGAGATCATGAGCCAGCTGCTTGATGCGCTCGACGCCGCGGGGAAGGAGGGCGTGGTGCATCGCGATATCAAGCCGGCGAACATCCTCCTCCTCTCCGACGGGCGCGTGAAAATCACGGACTTCGGGATCGCACGCATGGAGTCCTCGGGCCTTACTCAGTCAGGTTCGGCCATCGGGACGCCCGCCTATATGTCACCCGAACAACTCAGCGGCGCCAAGGTCGATCCTCGTTCCGACCTCTTTTCGGCGGGTGTAGTCTTCTACCAGATGCTCACTGGAGAGAAGCCGTTCGCAGGGAATCGAGTCGCGACGATTATCCACAAGATTCTCGAGACCGATCCACCGGATCCTTCGAAGCTGGCCTTTGACGTCCTGGAAAGCTTCGACCCCGTGGTACGCACCGCGATCGCGCACACACCTGGTGGTGCGGCCTGTCAGCGCCGTGCGCCACCCCGGTGTCCTTGTGGTCAACGTCTGCATCCAACGAGAGCATCCATCATGGATTACGTCCCACTCCTCCTTCGCCCCTCGCGAGTGAGGATTCGGTCGACCATCGGGGTGGGGTCAGTGTGGGCTGCACTCGTGGTCGCACCTCAGCTTTATGCTCAGGAACGTCCAGATTCATCCGTACCCGTGGCACCGGAGAGCCTGGCGCGACCGAGCCTTCGCGCCTTTCGAGCCCAGGGCCCGATGATCCTGGATGGCCTTCTGGACGAGCCATCGTGGAGCGTGGCTGACAGCACGACCGGGACCTTCTGGCTGACCCAGCCCCAGGCAGGGGTCCCCGCGCCGGACCGTACGGTCATCCGCATGATCTATGACGACGAGGCGCTGTATATGGGCGCTGTCCTGTACGACCCGGAGCCTCACAGGGCGATCTCGGCTGGGCTCGAGCAGGACTTCAGTCCACAGGCCTCCGACATATTTGGCGTCGCCATCGATGCGAGCCGGGACAAGCAAAGCGCCTATGTCTTCGGCGCAAACCCGGCGGGGGCCAAATGGGACGCCCAATCGTTTAATGACGGCGCGGCGATCAACGCGGCATGGGAAGGCATCTACGAGGTGGAAACCAGTACCTTCGCCGAGGGCTGGATCCTGGAGATGCGTATTCCTCTGACCACGCTCCGCTTCCCGAGAGGGGAGGGAGAGCAGTCGTGGGGCCTGAACTTCAGCCGACAGGTGCGGCGCCGAAACGAGTATGCGACCTGGGCGGCGATCCCCAGACAGTTCAGGGTCTTCAGGATGTCCGAAGCTGGCACACTCGAGGGCCTGCCGGCGTTCGAGCCGGGTCGGAACCTGCAGATCAAACCGTTCTTCACCGGGTCGAACCTGGAGGGGCAGAACGATCCCGATGGTGCCGTCCGAGAGTATGACGTCGGCCTCGATGCAAAGTGGGCTGTCACGCCAAGGCTGGTCCTCGACCTCACGGCGTTGACCGACTTCTCCCAGGTCGAGGCGGATGAGGAGCAGGTCAACCTGACCCGCTTCTCACTCTTCTTTCCGGAAAAGCGTGACTTCTTCCTCGAGAACGATGGAATCTTCACGTTCGCCGACGACGCGACGCGAACGTTCAGATCTGGAGCCAGCCCCCGGAATTTCAAGCTCTTCCACTCCCGTCGCATCGGACTTTCGGACACCCGCCAGCCATTGCCAATCGCTGGAGGCGCTCGACTGTCGGGTCGCATCGGACGTTATGAGGTCGGGCTCATGGAGATGCAAACGCTGCGTGATGGAAGCAGTCCCGCGGAGAACTTCGCGGTGGCCCGTATTCGCCGAAGCCTTCTCACACGATCGGACGTCGGCTTCATCTTTGTGAACCGGCAGGCGA
>JAKMDG010000213.1 GCA_022428035.1 Longimicrobiales bacterium | reverse complement strand
CGCCGCCTACCGAGATCATTCGTGGGCCCGGGGAGCTCTTCTGGGAGCAAGCGCTGCCTCTCCTGGATCAGGAGCGCCTCGACGAGTCGATCCCCTTGTTTGCTGCCTATCTGGCGAACTACCCGGATGATCTGGACGTACGCCGGGAATACGGCGTGACGCTCTTGAGGGCTGGATACGGGGCTCGTGCCGTCCCTGTTCTTGAAGGCCTGCTTGTCTTCGAAGACGATCGGGAGTTGCACCTTCTGCTCGCGCGAACACTTCGTGACATCGGGGACGTTTCCGGGGCGACGGTGCACTACGAGGCCGTCGTCGGTGAGACGCCGGCTGACGAAGCGATGGTGTTGGAGTGGGCGCGTGCCCACATGGGGGTCGAGGAGTACGCGGAAGCCGAGCGTATTCTGGTCGAGGGTCTCGAGGCCCTTCCAGAGTCCGTCCCGATCCAGATCGAGCTCGCGCGGATCTACTACTACACGGACCGTTTGGTTGAGGCAGAAGAGATTCTTTTGCTCATGTCCGACGCTGATCTGGCTTCCGCGGATGCGCTCCAGCTGCGTGAAGATGTGATCACAGCTCTGACGCCACCGCCCGAGCCCGAGGTCGAGCCCGCGCCGCCGCCGACTCTGATCGAGCAGGCGATTGGCGCACGCGAAGACGGACTCTTCACCCGAGCCGCCGAGCTGTATGAAGCAGCGCTCGCCGAGTCGCCGGATGACGTGGAGGCGTGGCAGGCATACGCGGACTTCCTGCAGTACGAGCTCAGTGACTTCGAGGGCGCGCTCTCGGCGCTGGGCGAAATCGAGCGTATCACCGGGGGCCGCCAGATGGATCTGCAGTACCGAATGGCACAACTCGAGGTGTGGATCGACCAGCCCGACGCTGCGCGTGAGCGCCTCGAGGGACTACTCCTTCTGATGGACGAAGAGGATGCCGCCCGGGCAACGGGAGCCGTGCCCGACCGTTCTACCGATTCTGACATCGACGTTGTGACGCGGGCCGATGTGCTGGCGCTCATCGGCGACCTGGATCGTTGGAACGGTGCGCGTCTTCCTGCGGTGGGACGCTACGAGGCGGCGCTTGTTCTGGACCCGACGCATGAGCGCTCGCTCGAGGGCCTCGCGATTCTCCAGGCCGAAGTCGACCGTCAGATGGTGGAGATCGAAGAGCCCGGCATCGGAGCGATTGTGGAGTCGCTGGCGGATACCGACGATTTCCGGCGCCTCGACCTCGGTGGTGAGTGGTACGGTATCTCTCAGGACTGGGTGTGGGGCACGCGGACCGGAGCCCGCCTGCTCGAGGGTCTCGAGACCAGTGGCGGCGCCGGCGACACGCGCGGAGCCTTCGCGGAGCTGGAGGGTGCCCGCTGGTGGCGCTGGGGGACGATCCGTACCGCGCTCCACTTCGGCGTGCAGAACGTGCGCGAGTCGGAGGGCGATGTCTCCTTCGGGGCCTCTGGACGCTTCTTGGGTGCGGCGGGCCGGCGCACCGAGATCCGAGTCGATCATGCGCCCGCCTTCGGCGTGACGAACACGCTCCAGGCCTTACGTGCTGACGTCCAGCAGGATCGTCTGTTCGTCGCGCATGCCCAGCCGCTGAACGAACTGTGGAGCCTGGCGGTAACCGGTGAGGGCGCATCACTGAGCCATGGCGGTGTCCCGGGCGCCGGTCGAAACCTTCGCGTCTCGCTCGGTGCCAGCGCGGGGCGGCTGATGTCGCGCACGGTGACACTCGGGCTGGGCGCTCGTGGCCTTCGCTACATGGATGCCTCACCGAGCGTCGGTACAGGTGCGCTGTACTGGGATCCGAACTCGAGCGTGTCCGTCGGGCCGTACGCGCAGTATGCGCGCCCGCTGGGGACGTGGTGGACGCTCAATGCCCGCGTGAATCCTGGTGTGGCCTGGATCGACGAGCGACGTGTTCCAGGCGGTGAGCTGGTGCCGGATCTGTCCGTGAGCCTCGGCCTGCGCCGCGAAGGGGCACGCTATCTGACCCGTATCGATCTGCTCTATGGGCAGGGTCGCTTTACCGGCTATCGCTCATTCGGGGTGAACGTGGGATTCAGTGCGCGGGGTTGGCTTGGACGTGCTGGCCAGGGAGGCACCCGATGAGTAAGGGCAGACACTCGATCTGGAGTTCACTGGGCGTTGTCTTCGTTACGGTGGGCGTCACGATCGGCTTCATCGTCGTGGCGCTCCTCATTGGCCCTGATATTCAGAGGGTCGTGGTACGGATGGTCGTTGTATCGCTCGTGATCTTCTTGTTCATCCTGTTCCTCCGCTATTTCGCGCTCCTGTGGTTTTCCTACCTGGGGCACGCAGAGCGAAACGTGCTGGGTGTTCGCGAGATCAAGGAACTCCCGCCGATCTCGATCCTGGTGCCGGCCTACAACGAGGGGATCGTTCTAGAACGGGCGCTCACGAGTTTGATGCAGCTGGAGTATCCCGAGTACGAGGTGCTCGTGGTGGACGATGGCTCCACCGACAACACGCTGGAGATTGCCACGCAGTGGGAAGGGCAGCGCGGGCCGGGGCACTTCCGGGTGATTACGAAGCCAAACGGTGGGAAGGCGACTGCCCTGAACGCTGGGATTGAGCATTCACACCATCCGCTCATCCTGTGCATGGACGCGGATTCATATCTGGAGCCCAGGGCGCTGCTCAACGCAGCCCGACACTTCAGTGATCCGTCGGTCGGAGCAGTCGCGGGCAATGTGAAGGTCGAGAATCGTGGCCGGATCCTCACACGTCTCCAGGCACTCGAGTACATCGAGGGCCTGAATATGCCCCGACGCGCACAGGGCTTCATTTCGGCGGTCAATATCGTGCCTGGGCCGGTCGGACTCTTCCGCCGAGAGGCACTCGAAGAGGTCGGCGGATACGACACGGACACGTTTGCTGAAGATGCCGATCTGACCCTCAAGATCATGGAGGTCGGGTGGCGTGCCGAGTACGAGGACCAGGCGATCGCCTGGACCGAGGCGCCTGAGTCATGGCGCGATCTCACCCAGCAGCGATACCGGTGGACCCGAGGGATTCTGCAGGCGATCCGCAAGCGGAAGGGCATCTATCTGCGGCCCTTCCCCGACTTCCCGCTCTGGATCTCGACGGTGCAGCTCGGCTTTGAATCGCTTGTGTGGCCGGTGATGAATGTCTTTGCTCACCTCTTCTTCGCGATCGTCGCGGTGCTGTTCGGTGCAGGTGAGCTGATCGTCTACTGGATGATTCTCCTGACGCTGCTCGACCTCGTCGCGGCGCTCGTTACTGTGTCGATGGAAGAGGAGTCGCTTGCGCTGGTCCCTATGGCATTGATCTACCGGTTTGTTTTCATCCTCTTCCTGGATGTCGTGAAGATGTTTGCGACGATGGAGGAGCTGTTCCGACTCGATATGGGTTGGGGCAAACTCGACAGACTCGAGAATACATGATTTTTGAATCAGGCCTCCTCACCGTGCCGAGGCGCACATGAACATCGTTGACCTTCTGATTGCGGTCGTAGTTGTCACGATTCTGGTCACGATCATCCTTGCAGTCGTGACGTATGTAGCGTACAAGCTGCGACTGTCACGTGAGCCCACGCCGCGTGACGAAGATCCCAACGCGCTTCGTTATTTCGTGTCGTACGATCCGGCGGCGTCAGCGAGCGAAGCCGATTCTACGCTGGGCCGCCTCGATCGTGATGTAGCCGAGCTGGAAGGACATGCGGCCGAAGCGTGATCCGGTCCCACGCGCCAAAGAGGCGTGGTGGTGGCTCGGCGGGCTCGTAACGCTCGGTCTGGTCGGTAGTCTTGTTGCCGCCGCGGGCTACGCGCTGTGGCAAAATATCGATATCCGTCAGCTGACGCCGGGTCTCGCTGAGGTTGTGCCGGTACTGCCGGAGGCGCGCTCGTCACCCGCGCCGGCGGTGGCTGAGGTGTCGTTCTCCGCAGTACTTCTGCGGTCTGATGCCAATGCTTCGTACTTCGACGATCCGACCTACTACGCAACGCAGCTCGATCGATGGACGGAGCTGATCCAGAGTGTCGGTGGGACCGTCCGAGTGGCTCGATCAGCAGAAGAGCTTCAGGCGGCCTCGATTGATGAGTTGATGATCCTCCCGGAGTCTCCCTGCCTGGCCTCCGACGAATTGGCGGTTCTGGGGTCGCACCTGTCCCGAGGGGGTAGCCTTGTCGCGAACTGGGCCTTGGGCGTGCGCGATGGTGATTGTGAGTGGCGAGGCTGGACCACGCTGACCGACGTCACCGGAGCAGAGGCGCTGCGCGAGCTACCTCCCCGTGACGCGCTGTACATGACCGTGCCGGGCGGACTTCCGATATCTCCGGGGATCGACCCGGGGACGCGTATTGGGCTGCGTCCGGATCCTGTACTCGCGCTGCGTATGCCGGGCGAGAGAGTCTACTGGTCCGACTGGGCGCTGAACCCTGCACCCGACTCTGACGGAGCTGGTGCAGACGTCGCTGTCTCGACTACCCGGACCGCGGAGGGGGGAAGGGTTACCTGGTTCGGCCTGCGAACAGGCCAGGGTGCCACGACCGGAGATGACGCTCACCTCGACCGCATCGTTCAGAATGGCGTGTTGTGGGCCGCCGGTACTCCGAGTGCCTCTCCTAGTGCGTGGCCGGGTGCCGCTCAGGCCGCCCTCGTCTTCGTGCTCGATGTTGAGGGGATCGAAGACTACGTCTATGCGCGCGACGCCGCCGCCATGTTCGAACTCGAGCAGCTGCCCATCACCTTCTTCCCCGTGTCCCAGCTCGTTCAGGACGATGATCGCTTAGCGGAAGCACTGACATCGGCGGGAGAGGTCGGCTCTCAAACGGTCGACCATACCTCGCTGATCGGGATGACCATACAAGAGCAGTCGATGCGGCTGGCGCGAAGTTGGCGGGACATCGAGTCCTGGACGGGCGTCGGACCGGCTGGATTGCGTCCCCCTGAGGAGGCGGTCGACTCGGCTACGCTCCGAGCGTGGAGACAGGCGGGAGGTACGTATGTGCTCGCCACAAACGACGCGCGGTCGGCAAGCCCGGAAGAGCATGCCACCGGGCTGGGGCCCATCGTACTTCTGCCGCGTCTACTCAAGGCCGATTATTCAGTGATCGTCACGGGCGTGACGTTGCGAGCCTCGGGTCTCGTCGAGGCGTGGCTGGCGGACACGCGGAAGATGAGGGCGATCGGGGGTCTGGCCGTGATCGCCGGTCACACCCAGATCATTGCCGATGGACCCCGTCTGGAGGCGATCCGCACGATCGCGGATACGGCGCGTGCCGAGGGTGACTGGTGGCTCGCACAAGCGAACGAGGTCGCCGAGTGGTGGCTGGCTCGGGGTGATGTCTCGCTTCAGTGGACGGATGCGACGTCCGAGCCGGATCGAGGCTTTGAGACGACTGGGCTCCCCGATCTGACCGTGTCGATCTCTACGGGATCCGCTGTGGATGACCTCTGGGTGGATGTTGTGCTGCCGACCGCCGACTCAACGGTGATCCCCGTGGTCGACGGGATCTCGGTCGAGTACGCGGACGAATCTTGGGGGATGCGGGTGAGGGTCGGTACGCTGGCACCCGGAGAGGTGCGCCGCATCTCGCTGGTCACTGCAGTGCCCCTGTCGTAGGGCTCACGCTGTGAAGCTCCTCGGTCGCTCGGTACGCACGGTGGCCCTGAGCGGGATCGCGCTGCTCGCCTCCGGCTGCGCGACGTCGGGGAGCGGGGAGCGCGTCATGACGCCGAGCAGCACCTCGCAGCCGTTTGTGGCCGGGTATCATGTGTACTGGGCTGAGGAGGCCTGGATCGACTACCCGTTCGACGCCCTCGACGAGCTGTACTTCTTTGAGCTCGAGGTCGATGGCCTGGGAGGCTTTCTCGACCGTCACGGGTGGGCCACCCGGTGGCAGGCCATGACGGCGAGAGCGCTCGATGCCGGTGTGCAGGTTACTCCGACCATTTCGATGCACGATCCCGAGGCGTTCCGGGCGCTCTTTCCCAATGCGCTCCGAGTAGATCTCCTCATCGAGAATGTAGTCGGCCTTCTCGATGAGTCTCCGGGCGTCGCGGGCATCCACCTCGACTTCGAGGTCTTCGAAGCGGTGGATGCGGACGTCCGTGACGGCTTCACGGGTTTCGTCGTGGCGCTGGCCGAGGAGTTACGCGTTCGGCATCCCACGAAGGCTTTGTCCGTCTTTGCGCTCGCCTTCGATGATGATGACGTCTACAACGAGCGAGCCCTTGGCCGCGCCGTCGACTACCTGGTCGTGCAGGGCTACGACTATCACAGCTCGGGCAGTGGGAACGCCGGCCCGGTCGCTGGTCTGGATGGGTGGGGACGGCTGAATTGGGGTACCGTTCTCGATCGATTTGAAAACTTTGGCGTCCCCGCCAGCAAGATCGTGATGAGTGTGCCACTCTACGGATATGAGTGGCCGGTGGTCAGTGATGCAGGTGGCGCGACCACTAGAGGCATGGGAATCACTGTGCCCTACTCCGCCCCTCCCGAGATGGTGGGTGGCTCGCCCTCAGCGCGTGACCAGGCGGCGACGCATGGCATGGAGCGAGACGGCGAAAGCCGGACGCCCTGGTATCGCTATCAAGCTTCGGACGGGTGGCGACAGGGATGGTACGAGGATGCCGAGAGTTTGCGCGAAAAATACGAGTTCGCCCGCGCTCGGGGAGTCGGCGGGATCGCCCTCTTCCCGCTGGCGTACGGAGATGAGGAGATCTGGGAAGGTCTCCGCGCTGCCTTCGCCCGCTAGGTTGTCCCCATGTACTGGATCGTCAAGTTCATCCAGAGCCTCGTAAAGGCTCTCAATTCCGAGGGTACGCTGGGACAGATTTCCGCGGGGGTCGCGATTGGTGCATGCCTGGGGCT
>JAKMDG010000193.1 GCA_022428035.1 Longimicrobiales bacterium | reverse complement strand
GACACCTTGAACGGCACCCCGTCGAACGCATCCTGGAAGCCAGAGCCGGTCGGCAGCGAGTATGCGGGATTGGTTCCGTGAACCAGCACGACACCGACCTGACCACCCGCCATCTCGGTGACCGCGTCGGCCATGTCGGAAAACGGCGTCGAGGCGGTGCTCGACCCACGACCCACATGAACCGTCTGGCCGACGGCGCCGGCGACATCATTCAGAACGAGCACGGCGAGGTTTGCTGCCGTCGCGTTCCTGTGGTGTGTGCCCACTCCGGGGCCCATTGCAAGCGGGCTCGAGGAGGCAGCGAAGCGATCGGCGAGATCGCGAAGTGAATCCTCGCTGAGGCCTGACGCGGCAGCGGCGTCAGCCATGTCGTAGGTCTCGAGGAGGTTGGCGTAGGGACCGGATATGTTCCCGGCAGCAATGTGCGCCGCCATCGCCAGTGCAACGATCGCCTCGGACCCGGGCTGGATCGGAAGCCATTCGTCTGCGTTCAGCCCCGTCGTCGAGAGACGAGCACCGAGGTACGCGAACGTCCCCTTGCTGTGCTCTTCGTCGACCATGCCACTCATATGCGAGAGGCCACGGCCCGCCTCGACCGACCCATCATCGATGAAGTCGTTGCCGAACGAGAGCAGGAAATCGGACGCCCCGATGTCGTACGTTGGAACCTCGTCCGCTCCGTATGCGATTCGCGTCGCTTCCCGGAGTGGGGCGTTGGACACCGCGTGATATTCCACACGAGAGCCACCCACGCCGTCGACAAACTGATCGACTAGACGGCTCATCGTCGGGCCGAGGTGGCCCCCGACGAACATCACGCTCCGACCGGCGGTCGTAGCCTGGTTGATCCGGGCTGCGAGCAGTCGCTCGGCCTCGTCCCACGTTCCCGGCCGGAACACATCACCTTCCCGGATCATCGGGCCGGCGAAGCGATCGGGGTTGTAGAGATGCTGGAGTGACGCGTGGCCCTGCAGGCACACCGCGCCCTGGGAGATCGGATGGTCGGGGTTACCCTCGATCTTCACCGCACGCCCTTCACGCGTACGCACCCAGATTCCACATCCGGCGGGGCATCCGCACGTCGTCGCATACCAGGTCGCGACACCGGGCGTGATCTCCTCGGGCTGAACCACGTACGGGAGAAGCTTCTCGACCTCGCCCGGCCCGCAACCGGTCATCGTCGCCCCGGCGCCTGAAACCCCCAGGACCTTCAGGAAGTCGCGCCGTTTGATACCGTCAGTCATCTCTCTGCGCCTCCCCTAGTAGTGACAGACGGCGCAGTCGATCGATGCTTCTTCGATCGGACTCCCGTCGGTGGCAGTAAGGCCTTCCGGCGGGTTGCGGTGACAGTCGATGCACCAACCCATGTTGTCTCCACCCCAGGCGGGGTCGCGCTCGTTCAGAACGCCATACGTCTGGACCTCACCGTGGCACGTCTGGCACTCCAGACCCACGGTCACGTGCCGCATGTGCGGGAAGTGCGCGTGGTCCGAAATCTTGTAGATGCGATTCCACGGGATCGGCTCATTGTGATCCGCATACTCCTGGATCTTGGCGATCTCCGCCTGCTGCTCGGGCGTCGTCCCCTGCACCACCTGGTGGCAACCCACGCACATCGAGACTGGGGGAATTCCCGCATCTACAGAACGCTCTGCCGAGAAGTGGCAGAACTGGCAATCCATCCTGTTCTGTCCTTCCTCGCTCCCCGCATGCTGATTGTGCGGGAAAGCGATCGGTTGACCCGACTCGGCAGCGACGTCCTCGCCCTCAGCACCACCACCCTGAACGAACGCAACGCCCGCCAGCATGAGGACACCGGCGAGTCCGCCGATCAGCCAGTTCTTTTTCATGTCGGAAGCACTGCTCCTGGGTGCAGCAAGACGCCCACGAATGTTTGGGCGCAAGGCAGGGTTTGTCCGCGGTTCACAAGGCTTGTGAAAAACAGAACTTACCCCCGTAAACGGCCTGAACCTACCTGAAATCGCGCCGAACGGTCAAGACAGAACAGCCCCTCCGAGCGAACCTTGCGAGGGGGGGCGGTGTTATACTTTTTCGCCTTGGACCCACCCCGGAGAGGCGCGTCTTTGACCGACACGATAGCAGCCCCACCGACGAGGGAGCACCGTCCGTCCCTCGAGCTTCTCGACCATCTCGTACAGGCGGTCGAAACGGTCTTCCACGGCAAGAAAGAAGTCGTGCGACTGGCCGTCGCAGCCCTCCTGGCTCGGGGGCATGTGCTCTTCGAAGACGTCCCGGGCGTGGGTAAAACTACCCTCTCCCACGCGCTGGCTAAGACGCTCGGCCTGGGCTTCCGTCGCGTCCAGTTCACATCGGACCTGCTCCCGTCCGATGTGCTCGGCGTTTCGATCTACAATCCGCAGACTACGAGCTTCGAGATCCGGAAGGGTCCGATCTTTACCAACGTCGTCGTTGCGGACGAAATCAACCGGGCCCCGCCGCGTACGCAGAGCGGTCTCCTGGAAGCCATGCAGGACGGCAGCGTCACCATCGACGACCAGACGTTCTCCCTGCCGCGCCCATTCCTCGTGATGGCGACCCAGAACCCGCTCGAGCACCACGGTACCTATCCATTACCGGAGAGCCAGCTCGATCGCTTCCTGATGCGGATCACGATCGGCTATCCCGACGG
>JAKMDG010000179.1 GCA_022428035.1 Longimicrobiales bacterium | reverse complement strand
CATCGAGGAGATGCAGCACCTGCTGGAGGAGCGAATTCCGGGGGTTGCTCTCGGCTTCTCCCAGCCGATCGAACTCCGCGTCAGCGAGTTGATCGCTGGAGTGCGGTCGGAGATCGCGATCAAGATCTTCGGCGAGGACCTGGATGTGTTGGCCCGAGTCGCGGATGAGGTGGCCGCATCCGTGGCCAGAGTACCTGGAGCCGTGGACGTGAAGGTCGAGCAGGTAACCGGACTCCCCATCCTTACGGTCGGTGTCGATCGCGAGTCCGTGGCGAGACAGGGGCTGAATGCGGACGACGTCATGGACGTCGTCGAGGCATTGGGAGGGCGGCAAGCTGGCGTCGTCCTGGAGGGCGAGCGTCGATTCGATCTTCAGGTTCGCTTCCCTCAAGAGGTCCGGAACGATATCGGGGAGATCTCGCGAATACCCGTCGTGGCACCGTCGGGACGTCTCTTGCCACTGGCGGAGCTGGCGTCGCTCGATACCGAGCCGCAGGCGGCGCAGATCAGCCGCGAGCGGATTCAGCGGAGGGTCTCTGTGGAGATGAACGTGCGAGGTCGGGACATCGCGTCGGTGGTGGCTGATGCCCGTGAGGCGATTGCTTCCGATGTCTCCATGCCACCGGGGTACACTGTCGAATGGGGCGGCCAGTTCGAGAATCTCGAACGAGCGACCGCCCGGCTGACGATCGTGGTTCCGCTCGCGCTCTTGCTGATCTTCGTCCTTCTCTACGGGACGTTCAACGCAGCGCGGCCGGCCTTCCTGATCTTCCTCAACGTTCCGTTCGCGGCGGTGGGCGGCATCTTTGCGCTGATCGCTCGAGGCATGGAGTTCAGCATCTCCGCGGGCGTGGGCTTCATCGCTCTATTTGGTGTCGCAGTACAGAACGGTGTGGTCCTCGTGAGCCATATCCGAAAACTCGAGATCGAGGAGGGTCGTCCGCCCATGATCGCGGCACGTGAGGCAGCTTTGCTGCGCATGCGCCCCGTCTTGATGACGGCGATGGTCGCGGCGCTCGGCTTCGTGCCGATGGCTCTCGCACACGGGGCAGGGGCCGAGGTACAGAGGCCGCTGGCGACGGTGGTCATCGGTGGCCTGGTGACAGCGACACTGCTGACGTTGTTCGTCCTCCCGACGGTGTATGGGTGGTTCTCGGCAGCGCGTGAGCCGGATGACTCCGTTGGTCAGGCATGATGGTAGGGTGGGTCCGGTGAGTTCCGGGCCCACCCGCATCACCGTCGCGCACTCGTCCTTGAGCCGGCCCCGATCATGAATGCTGCTATCAGAAAGGGAGGGGGCCGACCGTCACCGTGGACCTCGACCGAGGCCTGGCGGACCTATCTAGCCGGGTTGTTCTGGGCGGCCGGTCTCGTGCTGTTCTTCGGCAGCACGTCCGAGCCCGAGAGCTCTGGTTGGATGCGGGTTCACACGGATCCGGCCGGTCTGATCTTCCTCGCAGCAGCCCTCATCGGTGGATGGAACTTCTTCCCCAAGGGTCTGCGTGCGATCCGGACTCTCAAGCTCGATATGAACTTCCTGATGACGGTTGCCATCATCGGAGCCGTCGTGATCGGCGAGCCGTTGGAGGCCGCCGCGATCGCATTTCTGTTTTCCCTCGCCGAACTCCTGGAGCACAGTGCCGTCGTGCGGGCCCGGAACTCGATCGACGCGCTCCTCCGTCTGGCGCCCGAACAGGCGGCGGTGGTCGGTGACGATGGAGAAGAGCGAACCGTGCCGACATCGGAGTTGAGAACGGGGCAAGTTGTGCGCGTGCGCCCCGGCGAAAAGGTGCCCATCGATGGCCTGGTGATCAGTGGGCACGCGGCCGTGAACCAAGCCAATGTGACAGGTGAGTCTGTCCCCGTTGGCAAGAAGCCAGGCGATACAGTCTTTGCCAGCACGCTCAACACCGATGGTATCCTCGAAATCGAGGCGACGAGTGATGCGGGGGATACCACGCTCGATCGCATCGCTCGGCTCGTGAAGGAAGCGCAGTCGCAACGCTCCGAAACCGAACAGTTCGTGAAGACGTTCGCGCGGTACTATACCCCCACGGTGACGATCCTCGCGGTGGTGGTCATGACACTGCCGCCGCTGATGGGATGGGGAACGCCGCTCTCTTGGTTCGTGCGTGGCCTGACGCTGCTCGTCATCGCCTGTCCGTGCGCCCTGGTCATCGCCACGCCGGTCACGATCGTGAGCGCGCTCACCTCAGCCGCTCGTCACGGCGTTCTGATCAAGGGTGGAGAGTATGTGGAGTCGCTCGGGGGAACGTGTGCCATCGCCTTCGACAAGACGGGCACGCTGACGCAGGGCCGCCTGGAGGTGACGGATGTCGTTCCACTGGGCACGACGAACTCCGACGCGCTTCTCCGACTCGTCGTCGCCGTAGAACGGGGTTCGGAACATCCGATCGGGAGGGCCATCACAGAGTTCGGCGAACTGAAGGGTCTAGGAAGGCATGGCCCCGTCCCCACGGGGTTTCGCGCTCACCCGGGTCGCGGCG
>JAKMDG010000178.1 GCA_022428035.1 Longimicrobiales bacterium | reverse complement strand
CTTCGGCAGCGTACATACCGGCCGGTGCATCCGGCCGCCATTTCACGAAATACCTCCGGCCGTCGGATGTCTGGATCCGGGCTCCGTGATTGATGCATCCCCCGGTTATCGGGGTGGCCGTGACGAGTTCACCGCATTCCAGCGTGGTGAACGCGTCCGCTAGGCCGTTTCGAATCGATTCAGGAAGCGAATCAGGCCGCCTTCAGGCGTTCGAGCAGCGTCTGGCAGGAGCGGTGGAGCATCTCGTAGACCGTTTCGAAGCCGCTCGCGCCGCCGTAGTACGGATCGGGGACCTCGTCCCCGTCCTCCTCATCGAACTCGCGGAGCAAATGCACCTCGGCATCGGAGTCGGACGAGTCTACCATCCTGCTGACGTTACGCAGGTTCTCGCGGTCCATCGCGATCACGTAATCGAACCGATCGAGGTCATCGCTCGTGATCTGGCGCGCGCGGCTGCCGAGTTCTACGCCGTGCTTCGTCGCGACCATCGCGGCTCGCGCGTCCGGCCGCTCACCCACATGCCAGGCACCGGTGCCCGCAGAGTCGATATCAAATCGGTCGTCGAGACCAGCCTCGCGGACGAGGTGATCGAAGATCCCTTCGGCCAGCGGTGAACGGCAAATGTTGCCGAGGCAGACGAAGAGGACCGAGGTGCGAGCGGAGTCGGAGTTGTGCGTGTCCACGGACGTGGGGGTCGTCGAGTGGGGGTATCGGGATACTGGGCTAAGCCACTCCCTGTCGGCGGCCAAGTTGCCCATGTACTCGTCGGAATTCAAGAACCAAGAACTCCACAGGCCTTCGACGCGGTTCGTCCCCCTCATGGACGTTGTTACCTTTCGCCCGTAATCGTTCCGACCTCGGGTGAAACGAAATCACGGTCGGAGCACCCGTAGGATGAGGACCGATTTTGTCTGACGAAAAAACGTTTTCAGAACTTGGGCTGTCCCCCGAGCGCCTGGCAGCCATCGAGGCACTGGGCTGGACAATCCCCACCCCCATTCAGCATCAGGCGATCCCGGCGGGCATGACCGGTACCGATGTCGTCGGCATCGCCCAGACGGGAACGGGGAAAACCGGCGCGTTCATGATCCCCGCGCTGGAGCGTGTGAACGCTGGTGAGGGCCTTCAGGTCCTCGTCCTGTGCCCGACTCGTGAGCTGGCCCAGCAGGTGTCCGACGACACGGTCGAGCTGTCGAAGGGCACCAAGATCCGTTCCGAGGCCATCTTCGGAGGGGTCAGCTATGCGCCTCAGATCAAGGCGCTCGAGCAGGGGTTCGAGGTCATCGTGGCGACACCGGGTCGGTTTATCGACCATATGGGTTCGAGACGTGTGGACTTGAGCAAGGTTTCATACCTCGTGCTCGACGAGGCAGACCGGATGCTCGATATGGGGTTCCGGCCTCAGATCGAAGAGGTCTTCCGCGGGATGCCGAAGAAGCGTCAGACGATGCTCTTCAGCGCGACGATGCCCCACGGTGTGCACGATCTTGCACTCCGCATGACGAACGAGGCGCTCTGGATCGAGGCTACTCCGCCGGGGACAACGGCCGAGGGTATCGACGAGCGTTTCTATTCCGTGAAGCCGGACAAGAAAACCGACCTGCTCATGAGTCTCATTCACGAGCCGGGCTGGGAGCAGGTGCTGATCTTCACGCGGACGAAGGCCGGCGCGGATGTGCTTGAAGGGCTGCTGAGTCGTGAGGGCATCAAGGTCGATGCGATGCACTCCAACAAGCAGATGAAATATCGGACCCGCGCGCTCGAGCGCTTCGCCAAAGGCGAGATCCGTGTCCTGGTTGCCACTGATGTTGCTCAGCGGGGGCTGGACGTGGACGGGATCACTCACGTGGTGAACTACGATGTCCCGCTCGATCCGGAAGACTACGTCCATCGCATCGGGCGGACAGGACGAGCAGGGGCGACGGGAACCGCGATCACCTTTGTGACGGCGGGTGACCTGGGCGCCATCAAGAGCCTCGAGCACCGCCTTGGGCGTGGAGTGGAAAAGATCCACCTGCCTGAGTACGACTATGCGGGTG
>JAKMDG010000157.1 GCA_022428035.1 Longimicrobiales bacterium | reverse complement strand
GATATGAAGGGCGCAGAATATCCAGTGAAGATGTTTCTCGAAGAGGAGCGTTGGCGGGTGAATCTTCCCCTCGAAGACGCCATAAGTCAGGGGGCCCGACCGTGACTCGTGGGCGTCGACGCCTTGGACTCCTCCTCGCGCCGTTGACGGTCGCCTCGATGGTCCTGCTTCATGCGTGGATCGATGTGCCGCGGGGACCCGTGCAGCCGCGGGTCAGCAAGCAATCCAAGGCGAAGAAGGCGAAGGCGAAGAAGGCGAAGAAAACGAAGCCTCTCAAGGCCGCCCCGGTACGCGAGGTGGTGTCTACCGCAGCAACGACGGCACGCTCCGCGAGCGTTTCACCTCCGGCGGAGAGCGACTCTCCGGTGACAGCGAGCCCTGCCCGCGACGAGTCTCCGCCATCCGCCACGTCAACGTACCGCTGAGGGGACCTGGCCTAGAATCGAATGCGGCCGCCGACGAGCGCGCCGCCGCCGGGAAGCGGTGCGCCGCCGAGGGAGAAGCCGCGCTCCATGAGCATAGCGGCGGTGTCGTTCTTTTTTCGCGTGAACAAGAGCGTCGTGAACACTGCGGTGGAGACGGCGAAGACACCTGTCGCGATCCACGCGGCGGTGCTGGTTGTGGCGAGCGCGTTGCCCTTGTTGCAAATCTTTGTAACCGACGCGTTGCGGACCGCGCCGGGCTCATTCTCGGGATCGATCTCCTCTCCCGCGTAGCTGCAAAGGTCGACTCCGTCTGTCGCGAGTTGGCTTCGATCAATGTCGTTGGAGTCATTGTCGTCGTCGAGACTTGCGTCGGCTTCGTTGAGCAGATCATCGCGAACCGATCCCTGCACGAGCAGCGCGGTCGTGATGGCGGTGCCTAGGGAAGCCGCCGTCAAGCCAGCGCTGACGCCGACGCCCGCCCATTTCCACGCAGGCGGAGAGGGGTCTTTGCCCCACTCCCAGCTCCTGGAATTCTCCTTGGGTCCTTCGACCACCTCTTCAGGCTCGCCCTCGTCTTCCGCGTCGACGGGTGCTGCCGCGGGCGGCGGGCTATCCTCCTCCTCCCAAAATTCTGCGACCACGGAGGTCGCGAGGGACTCAATAGCCTCATCAGACGCAAGCTCCTTGGCGTCGATGGCCTTGCGGATGGTGGATTTGAGGACGTGGGACTCCACCTCAAGCAGGCTTAGGGTGAGGATGAATCCGTCTCCGTTTGCTCTCAGGGCCCCGTACAAGAGCTCGGTCGCGCCGAGGTTCTCACCGCCACTTCCGAGGCAGTCAAAGTCCTCGCCGTCGCAGTCCATGGTGAGATTGAGCTCGAGGAGCGTCATCTCGACGCCCGCGGAGAAGCCACGCGTGATGAGGGCATCACGCAGCGCGGAGGTGAGCGCGCTGGCCTTCTCAGAGGTCGCGTCGTCGGAATCGAGACCGAGCACCGTGGGGGTCGCAGCGGCTCCGAGGGCGGCGGCGGGTGTCATCGAGGAGACGCCAAGGGTGGCGATGGTGGTCGCAGAAATGAGGACTCTTTGAAACGAACGGTTCATATGGATTGGGCGCTCTCGACGGAGGCGGCGCGCCAACCATACCCCAATCTTTGGCGCCGCTGCAGCAGTTGAAACGCCTTGTTTGCCGCTTCGTAGGCCGGTTGGCGCGGTGGCTGGTAGTATGTTCAAGGTGGAAGCGACGGAGGAGCCTCAGGGAGATACTCCCCACGACGCGCAGGTGTACCCGCGGATCCGAGCGCGGCGGAGTCTCGCCACCCCAATTTGGGCGTTCGTCGTCATGATTATCGTGCTCAGCGGCTTCTCGGCCGCCTTCATCGCGAACAAGAGCCGTGCGTTGCGCGCCGAGTTCGATCTGCTGACCTCGATTTACGTTCCGCTCGGTGTGCGCCTGTCGGCGGCCCACGCGGGCTCCGCGAAAATCGGCGCGCGGATCGAGGCGTTGTCGACGGGAGGGCCGAGCGCCATGGCTGCCCTCGACGATCCATCCATCCTGGTGTTTGCAGAGGCGCTCGAGCGACGAGAGGCGCTGGTTGAAGAGCTTGGGGGGCCGATTCGAGAGGCCATGACCAAGCTTGATGAGGGCCGAAA
>JAKMDG010000145.1 GCA_022428035.1 Longimicrobiales bacterium | reverse complement strand
AACACGATCGCCGTGTGGATGCTCTTTCATCCCTACCACCCCCCGAAACTCTTCGGACGGTGGCCGATCCGCTTTCTCCACGGGGCCGTGCCCAAGAACCAGCCACGCCTGGCTGCCGCTATCGGGCGCACCGTTGGGAGTCGACTTCTGACCCCGGAGGACCTGACTACCACGTTCGCAAACGTCGAATTCCGCGACGCGTTCGATCAACGCCTCGAAGCCTTCCTCGACGAGATCCTGCACACGGAGCGAGGTACCCTTCGCGAGCTCATTCCCGCCGCGGTGTCCGACGACATCGACGCTCTGATCCAGGACGCGCTCGGGCAGGGACTGGACCAGCTCGACGAGTACGTCGCATCGGAGCGCTTTGAGGAATCGATGCTCAGGCGCGCAGACGACCTGGTCGGTGCCATCGCCGATGAGCCCATCGCGGGAATCCTGACGCCAGCTCGAGGCGCCGCAGTCGAGACCGCCGTGGAGGAATGGCTCCAGAACCTGGTCGACAGCGACGACTTCTCCGATGCCGTCTCGGACTATCTGGAGCGTGCGTCTTCACAACTCCTTCAGCCCGGTCGCAACTTCGAGGAGATCCTGCCGCTCGGGCTGGTCGGATCGCTTGAGAAGGCCATCGCGAGCTATCTGCCGCTCGCGGCAGAGAGGCTTGGCGGCCTGCTTGAAGACCCGGACACACGGGAGCGCTTCGAGTCCACAATCCACGACCTGCTTCAGCGTTTCCTGCGCGACCTGAAGTTCCACCAGCGAGTCGTTGCACGTGTCGTGATGACCGAGGACACCATCGACAAGGTGCTCGACACCATCGAGGCGGAGGGTGCTGAGCGCCTGTCGGAGATCCTGCGTGACCCTGCAGCTCAGGAAGCGATCGCGCGAGGTGTGAACCAGGCGATCGTCGACTTCCTGCGGCGCCCGGTGACGGAGGTCCTGGGCGAAGCCGACGATCCGACGATGGTCGAGACCCGCAAGACTCTCACGGGGTGGGTCGTCACGATGGCGCGCGACTCCGCGACACGCGAGTTCCTCCTCGAGAAGCTGAACGAGGGCATGGAAAAGGCCGGAGCCCGCACGTGGGGGGAGGTCCTGGAGCGTGTTCCGACTGAGAAGATCGCGGACTTCCTCACGGTCGCGGCCCGGACGGACGTCGCACGAAAAGCCGTCGAGACAGGTGCTCAGCGTCTGATCTCGAGGACGATGGATCGTCCCATCGGAACGCCGGCGCGCTGGTTCCCCGAGGACGGGCCTCGCCGCATCGAGGCAGCCCTGGGTGACCCGATCTGGGACTGGCTACAGACCCAGGTACCGGCCGTTGTCGAGCGCATCGACGTGGCCCGACGGGTGGAGGACAAAGTGCTCCACTTCCCCACGGCCCGCATGGAAGAAATCGTGCGGAAGGTCACGGACCGCGAACTGCGCCTGATCGTCCGGCTTGGGTACGCGCTCGGTGCCATCATCGGGCTGATGATGGTCGCGGTTGATGCGATGGTGCGGCTGGGCGGCCCCTAGAACCGAAGCCAGGGTCAGTTGTACGAGATGCGAAAGTACCCATTCGTCAGGACAACCGACGGGTACGGAGGCCCTGTGCCGGAACCCGCATCGAAGACCGTGAACTCGAACGAGCCCTCGGCGACGAGAGGGGACAGCGTGGAGACGACCGCCTGACCGGTCCATGGCTGCACACTCGGGTCCGAGTCGTTCGACCCGTACGTCCGGTCCAAACTCCGGAATTCCGGCCAGTAGGTGGCTTCTGCACGCAGTCCCGTCGGACCGAACTGCTCGATCGGATACGTCCCGGGGTAGAGGGCCACACCGAGTTCATGGTACAGATCGATCTGGAGCCAGCTGCAGGTAGTACACTGCTCGGGGCCCAAGCCCTCGGGGTCGAGAAGACCCGCAACGCTCACGGTTCCATCGGCCGTGCTGGCTTCAAGGTCGATGAGAGCGCCGTACGGGTCACTGAACTCCGTCATGACCCCGTCGAGCTCTGCGTACAGCACGATCGTCGCCCACCCGTAGTCCGAGCAGACCGGAAAGGACGCGCCCACTGCGTAGGTGTTGGGAGCCTCTCCTGACGGAGTGAGGGTGAGCGTGCTGCCTGAACGCCCATAGGGCGTCCGCTCTGCGGGCTCTGATACCGGGTCCCCGTTCCGCTCCGTCGCCTGAGCGGTGAGCACACCTTCCGCCGCACTCCAGACCCCGGCCGCCGTATCGCACACGCGATTCACGAGGTCTGCCTCGATGCTCGACCAGGTCCCTCCGTCCTCGATCTCGATCGTCACCTCGGTGACGCCAGGGACCTCGTATGCCCAGATGCCGATGAGCGCATCCGCCGACAATGGATCGGGTCCTGTCGTCTCGGTACAGCTTGCGACTCCGAGTACCGGAATCAGCGCAAAAGCCCACACGATGCGACCGAGCGAGCGCCGCTCGGTGAACCTCACTTCCGCTCGTCCGGCGCTTCCAGGCTGAAGCCGGCACGCCCGCGCCCTTCACGTCGTCCACGGGACGCCGTGTCCTTGGCGCCTGCCCGGCGCTGCATCCAGGCCATGGGCGTGAAGGTCTTCTTGCGACGACCGCGTCGGCCTACGCCGGTCTTCATGATGTGTTCGATGTCGTCCGAGGTCTGCGAGAACCGGCCGGGCCTACCAAACCAGAGGCCGATGCCGAGGCCGACGAGGGACGTGAGAACCATGTAGACAGCAGTCATCGAGAACTCGTGAGTTGGTTCGTGTGTTCAAGTCCATCGTACGCCAGTCGCCGCAACCGGTTGCATCTCGAGCGTCGGGATCGTGGACATACGAAAGGCGCCCCCGCACACGGAGACGCCCAGTCGACCACCTCGACAGACTCGTCGCTATCGCTGCGTCAGCGACTCCACGACCAAGAGCCCCAGGCCGATCGACAGGATGATCGCCACGGCATTCGTGCCGACGGCAACCATGCCCACCACGGTCCAGAACACCGCGTGAGTGAAGAGATAGCCGCCGGGGACGAGGTCGCGCATGGTCTAACGCCGTTCGAGTGGGTCGTTCAT
>JAKMDG010000084.1 GCA_022428035.1 Longimicrobiales bacterium | reverse complement strand
CCCCGTGGGATCTCGTTCATTTCTCGAAGCTCGATTCCCAGATCGCGTAGCTGGTCCAGAAACTCCTCGGGCGCGTCCTCGTCGTACCCGATCCTGTACCCCGAGATGTCCGCGTCGGGATCGAAGTGGAACGGTGCCGTGATCGAGGCCGGGTCATGCTCACTGGCTCCGTGAAGCTCGTTGAAGACCAGGGCGCAGTCCTCAATGGTCCGACACATTGGACCTGCCTTGTCCATGCTCCACGACAGGACCATACCGCCGTATCGGCTCACTCTTCCGAAGGTCGGCCGCAGGGCGCTGAGTCCATTCCGACGAGCAGGGGACACGATAGAGCCCTGTGTCTCGGTTCCGATGGCGAACGCTACCGCAGCCGCAGCGGTGGCCGAGCCAGGACCGGCAGAGGAACCGCTGGACCCTTCTTCACGATTCCAGGGATTTCGCGTCTGCCCCCGATACCAGCGATCACCCGACGCGAACTCCCCAGTTGCGAGCTTGGCAGTGAGAATGGCACCAGCTTCTCGCAGCCGTACGACGATGTCCGAATCCTCGTCGATGCGCTGATCTGCAAAGGCATCAGACCCCCACGTCGTGCGCGTGCCGGAGACCGTGAAGAGATCCTTGATGCCATAAGGGATACCATGGAGTGGCCCACGCCAGGTGCCGGCACGCAGATCCATGTCGGCCTGTTGAGCCTCTTCCCGAGCACGGTCGGGGAGGATCGACACGGCGAACATGAGCTCCGGGTCGTACCGGTTCATGCGCTCCAGGTACAGCTCCGTGAGCTCGACAGCGGAGATGTGTCGATCACGAATGAGCGCCGCGAGTCGGGCGACGGGCAACCACGCGATCTCGTCCGGGTCCCCGGGCACGCGTCCCTCCCACGGAGCGATTCTGACCTCGTGGCGTTCGAATGGGTCGACGCCCTCTTCGTGCCAGCGCTGATAGAGGGAGCCAGTACCGCCCGGGTAGGCCTGATATACCAGCGCCGGATGCTCTCCGTTGCGCAGAGGAACAGGTGGCGGGCCTTCCTGTGACTGCTGGGCGAGCGCCTCCATGAAGGCGGGATCGTCCTGGAGTCGGGGCTCGGCGGCCAACAGCGTCTCCGGGCGAACGGCTCCCGCGGTGACGGCAACCGCCGCGGCCTTCAGGAAGTCACGCCGTTCCAGCCCTCGCAGTTCGCCCAGAACCCCCTGTTCGTCGCTCGTCTGCCCCATCTACAGTCCTCCGGTGTGTATTCAGCCGCTGAGGATGCCGGGGGGCACGGCACCCGGCAAGGCAGCAGAGAACAGCCGCTGTTGACCCAGACCTGCTAGACGATTCGAAACAGCCTCTGTCCCGCGGGCACCTCACGCCAACAGCGTGGCCTCAACCGCGAGTCCGGGGCCGAACGCCAGCGCCACACAAGGACGTGCCGCACCTTCCCTCCGCATCCGATCGAGAATGAAGAGAATCGTCGGCGACGACATGTTGCCGTAGGTAGCCAGCACCTCTCGGGACGTCGCGGTAGCCTCTGTAGTCAGGCCGAGCGCCGTTTCGACGGCAGTAAGGATGCGGGGGCCACCCGGATGGATCGCCCACGACCCGACCTCAGCTCGGGACAAGCCCTGTTCGTCGAGCCAGCCATCCAGCCATCCCGCGAGGCGCTCTTCGATCAGTTCGGGAACCCGTGCGGACAAGGTCATGCGAAAGCCGTGATCTCCAATGCGCCACGTCATGGCCTCCGCGGAGTCCGCCATGAGGAGGGTGCCGGTCCCGACGACTCGCCACGGCTGCCCTGCCTGTGACGACCCACTCGCAGGCGACCCGTCCCGTCCAACGACAGCCGCAGCGCCATCCGCAAAGAGAGAGTTGGCGACGAGCATATCCGTGTCCCAGCCATAGGCGAAGTGCAGGCTGCACAGCTCGACGGCACAAACCAGAGGGACCGCCCCGGGATCCTGAAGTGCGTACCCTCGAGCTACCCGGAGCCCGTTGAGCGCACCGTGACAGCCCATGAAGCCTACGTGCGTACGCTCGGTATCAGCTCCGAGCCCGAGCGCATCGATGAGAGCGCTATCGACACCGGGTGATACGAATCCAGTACAAGAGACGCTGATGAGGTGCGTGACCTCGGACGGATCGACAGCCCCATCCAGGAGGGCAGACCGAGCCGCGCGGATTGCCAGTTCCGGCGCGTGTTCCGCATAGGCCGCCATCCGTTCCGACGTCGTCGGACCGAAATCCTGATCATCTGCGGCCGCCGAGTAAAACGGCTGTCTTGTTTCGACGGGCCCGTCCGACGACTGAAACAGTACGCTGTGGCGTGTACGGATTCGTGAACGTCGATAGAGCGCCTTGAGCGTGCGCGCACGTCGATCGTCGATCCCACAGAACGTGGTGTGGAGATCGACGGCATCCGCCTGGGCCATCGAATGAGGCGGCAGCGCCGTACCCATCCCATGAAGAATGAAGGGCATCAAGCGACTCCGGCTGCAGCGGGGATGTCGTGGCGGTTTCGGCTGGTAGATCGGACGAAAGGAGAGGCGAGCACGGGAGCATGCGCCGTCGCCGCGATGGCGAGGCGGACCAGGGTTCGGCTCCTCAGCCCCCGAGCCAGCAGCCGACACGTCCGGCGGCTCCGTCCGATGCTCCGGTCGTAGTCCCGCATCCA
>JAKMDG010000065.1 GCA_022428035.1 Longimicrobiales bacterium | reverse complement strand
CACGGGATCTGGCCCAGCGAAGATGAACCGATTGCGGCGTTAACGGACGACCGGTGGCATCGGACGATCAACATCAACCTGCACTCGGTATTCTACACGTGTCGGGCAGCGGCCTCCCGTCTTCGCGACAACGGCCGCATTGTTCTTGTCAGCAGTACTGCGGGCCAGCGTGGCGAGGCGTTCCACGGTGACTATGCGGCGACCAAGGGTGCCATGATTTCCCTGATAAAGGGTTTCTGCATCGAATTGGCGCCCCGAGGCATTACGGTCAACAGCGTAGCTCCCGGCTGGATCGACACCGAGATGTCTGCCAGCGCGTTCGAGGGGGGCGCTCGAGAGCGAATTGCGCGCTCGATTCCGATTGGACGGATCGCTACGTCGGAAGACGTGTCGGGCCCAATCGTCTTTCTCTGTTCGGAACTTGCCCGCCACGTCACAGGAGAGATCCTCAACGTTAACGGCGGGTCCGTACTGCCCGGATGAGCGACGTTCGTCCGATCGCACCGGGTGCGGTGCGGTGGATTGCGCGGACCCTCGAAGAAGCCGGCTACGAGACATGGGCGGTGGGTGGAGCCGTGCGGGACGCGCTCCTGGGTCGACCCTCGGTAGACTGGGATCTGGCGACGCGGGCGACGCCAAAGCAGGTCCGACGCACCTTCCGGCGCACGGTGCCGATCGGCATAGACCATGGAACGGTCGGTGTTCTGTCGCGTGATGGGGTCATGTACGAGGTCACCACCTTCCGGAAAGACGTCGAGACTGACGGCCGTCATGCCGTCGTTGAGTTCGCAGACCGAATCGAGGACGACCTTTCGCGAAGGGATTTCACCATCAACGCGATCGCCTGGCACCCACTTCGCGATGAGTTGTTCGATCCGTTCGGTGGGGTGGAAGATCTGACTGCCGCCATGCTGCGCACCGTCGGGGTTGCTGCCGACCGGTTCCGGGAAGACTACCTCCGGATTCTGCGGGCATTACGCTTCGCCGGGCGATTCGATTTCGAGATCCACGAAGGGACGTGGACTGCGCTGATCTCGCTCACGGACCACCTGTCGACGCTGTCACCGGAGCGCGTGCGGGAGGAGCTGACGAAGGTCCTGTCTGCGGACCCGCGCCCGAGTCACGCGCTGTCCCTGTATCGGGATGGAGGCATCAACCGCGTGCTCTTCCCGGAGCTGGACGACCAGGCCGAGGGGGTGTGGGAGAAAGCGATACGAGTGGTCGACTCGTTGCCCCCTGGCAGACCGATGCTTCGACTGGCGGCCCTGCTACGCCCGGCCGCCCCTGCCGCCGCAGCTGCACTTCTGGTCAGGCTGCGTCTATCGAATGCCGACACTGACGCCGTCGCGGATCTCGCCTCGGCGCCCGGGCTTCCGGCACATGGTTCAGGTGCTGAAGACCTGCGACTCTGGTTGAGTCGCCATGGACCGACTGTCATGCGGGGGGTCGCCCGCCTGGATCTCGCCTCGGCTCGGGTGGCAGACGACGACCAAGCTCCGCAGTTGGTCGTTCAGGCGTGGCGCGCGATTCGCGCAGAGCTCCGGACCGCTCCGCCACTGGTGGTAGGCGACCTGACGGTGGATGGGCGAGACCTGATGCGGATGGGTCTGAAGCCTGGGCCCGTCTTCAAAGACGTACTCTCAGAGCTTCTGGGCTGGGTGCTGGAGGATCCCGCCCGCAACCAGCGCGAGGGGCTGCTATTACGGGCCCAAGAGGTTGCGGAACGGCTCCTTGGTGATGCCAGCTCTGACGCGAGCGAGGGCGCTTCCGCTCCCAGGAAAAACGGGCCGTGAGCGACCTCGATTTGTTTGATGGTGGCCCTGAGTCACCGACGGATTCCGAGCATGCTCGAGGAGGCGGGGCTCCATCGTCGATTGAATCGGACGTCGATGACGCTGCGCCGCTGGCCGCTCGTATGCGCCCTCGTACCCTGGACGACTTCCAGGGGCAGGAGCAGCTCCTCGGCGGGGGGCGGGCGATTCGAGCGATGCTCGATGGGGGCAAGGTCGCAAGCATGATTCTTTGGGGGCCGCCTGGAAGCGGAAAGACGACCCTCGCGCGCATCATTGCCGACGTGTCCGGTACCAACTTCGTGGCGTTCAGTGCGGTGACCGAGGGGGTCGCGCGAGTCCGTGAGATCATCGCGGAGGCAGGAACGCGCCGTCGTTCGACCGGGCGGCAGACAATCCTGTTCTGCGATGAGATCCAT
>JAKMDG010000022.1 GCA_022428035.1 Longimicrobiales bacterium | reverse complement strand
ATGGATGATGATGAGCGCCGGAAAGGGGCCCTGACCCTCCGGTACTGCCAGATATCCCATCGTTTCGCGATCACCGTCGAGGTAGCCGACGTCAGCCCCAAGTAGCTCTCCTCCATTTCCGAGGATCGCAGGCGGCATCTCGTCTGGGCCTGTGGGCGCGAGCGGAACGCGAGGCTCGGCGGCGGCAGTCGGGGCCGGAAGTTCGGCATCAGCTGCCTCGTCCGAGGGTCCGGTACATGCGCCAAGAGTGAGCGATGTAGCTGCGATCAGGGCAGTGACGGGCAGGCAAAGATCTCGGTTCATGGCAGGACAGCGTTCAGCGGTAACCGGGCAACATGTACGATGCCGCGAGCTCAAGAGACCAGATCGCACAAGATACATGAGCTAAGACGACGAAGCTGTAAACTCCAAAACACCTGACGGGCTCGACGTACGGACCATCGGGGCGGTCTTGCCAAGCTTCCCAAAAGACTACATATCGACGGTCCTGTTCGCTTCCGGAGCGACCTGATCGGTGGAACAGCACCGGATCAAGGTCGGTAGAAACCGGAGTTCACAAGACATATTTGGCGGCCGAGTGGCCGCCGAAGGGATACGCTCCATGCTCCTCCGCTCCGACTTGATCGCTGCCTTGGCCGTGACCGCTGGCATTGGCCTGGCCATGCAATCCACCAGTACCACTTTGTCAGAGACGGGCACCGTCGCGATCGATGCTTCCCGGGAAGTCAGCTTCGTCAACGAGGTCATGCCAATCCTCGAAAAGCATTGCTGGGAGTGCCACAGTGAGCAAAGCGCCGAGCTCGGGCTGAAGCTGGACACGTACGAGGGCGTGATGGCCGGTTCGGACTACGGTACGATCGTCGAAATCGGTGACGCGGACGCCAGCCTGCTCATCGATATGATCGCCTCCGGGGACATGCCCGAGGACGCCGACCCGCTGCCGGCAGCAGAGCTCGACGTCATCAAGGCATGGATCGTCGAGGGCGCTCTAAACAACTAGAGCGTCATAGATGGCGTGGACTACGGTTCCGGGGTGTCCTGGCTTGCCCAGTCGCCCCGGAGCCAGTCTACGACCAACTTCATCTCAGCTTCGGTGAGAAGCTCATCGACGCCGAACAGCGGCATGCGATCGTTGTCTTCGCCGTAGAAGGCGTCGGTTGACGGATCATGGAGCATCCCGAGGAGCCACTCGCGCGAGCCCCAACCGGTCAGCACAGGGCCTACGTCGCCGTCTGCAACGTCCCGAAATGTGTGGCAGCGTGCGCAGTTGATCGCCTCACTGCTGAACAATTCCCGCCCTTCCACGATGTCCGCGGCGTGATCTGCGTCCAAGGCACCCTGAGCGGGAAGGGCGGCCTCGGCCGAGACGGCCATGATGACCTTCTCGAGATCGGCTCGAACCTCCGGCGTGAAGCGAGCAACGCCCCGCTGAACAAACCGGACCATGCGCCCGCGCGCATGCGCGGTCGCTCCGAAGTAGGCGTCCGTGGTGACCTGCTCGGGGTCGAGCAGTCCTGTGAGCCATTCACGGCTTCCAAAGCCCGAGAGGTCCGATGCGGACGGCGCATCGTCCGGCTGCCCCCCCAGACCGTCGTGACCGTCGAACCGGTGACATTGCGAACAGTTCGCCTCGAAGATCCTCGGACCCTGAACGAGTGGGTCCGCCCGGAGCATCGCGAGCCCGCCCGTCACAGGGATTCCCCTAGGCAACGAAGCAAGCTCATTGGTCCGCTCGGCGATCGCCTCCGCCTCCGCCTTGGCTGCCATGAAGTCCGGATCAGCCGAATCGTCGACTCGAGCCTGCCAGGTGAGCATGACAATGCCCCCCAGCAGTGCGGCCCCGACACCCATGTTGAAGCGGTGGCCATACTTCCAATGGCCAATGAAGGGCATGGCTGCGACAAGAGCGAGGACCAACCCCGGAATCACTAGCGCGCCCACGACCTCCCAGCCGGCCGGGAAGTACTTCAGCCACTGAAAGAGGAACAGAAAATACCACTCTGGACGTGCGGCAGCATACGGCTCAGCAGGGTCCGCAGGTGCACCCAGGTGGGCTCCACCACTCCACAACACGAGGCCGAGCACGGTCGCCATCACGATCAGGGACGCAACGCTGTCCTTGAGCACTTGCTCCGGCCAGAAGTACCCGTCGGCCTTCGACTTTGCACTCTTCGGCACCGTCACCCCGTGGCGACGGAACAGGTAGATGTGCCCGACAATGAGAAGCACCACAGCCGCGGGAAGCACACCCGCGTGTAGTACGAAGAACCTCGTCAGCGTCAGGTGGCCGTATTCCGTGCCGCCAACGAGCAGCTGCTGGAGCGCTGGACCGACGACCGGCGTCATGGACGCGATACTCGTCGCAACCTTGGTAGCCCAGAAACCCTTTTGGTCCCAAGGCAGCAGATATCCGGTGAGCGAGAGGCCGAGCACGAGCTGCAGCAGAATGAGCCCGAACCAGAAATTCACCTCGCGCGGCGCCCGATACGCTCCATCAATCAGGACCTGCATCAGGTGCAAGACCAGAAGCACGATCGTGACCTGGGCCATGTAGTGATGGATCCCGCGAAGAAGCCATCCACCTGCCATCTGGTTCTGAATGAACCAGACGCTTTCCCAGGCGCCCTGAGCATTCGCGCTGTAGGCCGACCAAAGCACCACACCGGTGATCAGCTGCACCACCATCGCAAAGACGAGCGTACTGCCCCATATGTACCGCCAGCGAGCGCCACCCGGAATTCGCTCGTAGAGCACACTTTTGAGGAGCCCACGGTACCCTGTGCGGTGGTCGAGCCAGCCGAGAAAATCACTCATCAAACGGGCGTCTTGTCTTCACGACCAGGCAGAAAATTCTGGAACCGAACCCAGACTTCGTCCCCGTTGCGGACCTCGACCTCGAGCGCATCCATGTCCCGCGGACTCGGACTCAAGGGATCATTCACGACTCCATCGAGATCGAAGCTGCTGCGGTGACACGGGCAAGAAAATCGTGAATCATCGGGAGCGACACCGACGAAACAGCCGGCATGAGGACATACCACGTTCAGCGCAAGGATCTCGTCTCCTACGCGGCGCAGGTAGACCGCCCCGACGGGAGTGTCCGAGTACGTCGCCCAGGCATCCTTCCGATCAGCGGACACCGTGAACTTCCTGGGTGAACCGTCCTGCGGGACCGCAGCACGCCGTGCGACGAGCACCATGTCACTGGCTGGTGCAACCCTGCGAATCGGATCTAGCAGCGCCACCACGGCGGCACCGATCGGAGCGAGTGTCGCCAGGGCTCCAACCAGAATCGCGGACGCACCCGCGATGAAGTCACGTCGTGGCCCAGGGGTCTCATCGGGGACCGATGCGCGTGTCTCTTTGTCTTGTGGTTCTTCCGTCATTCCTCACCGGTGTGCACGGTCATGATTCCTGGGGGAAGTGCAGGTCGGGGCGGAGTGCCGACTGCACGTAACTCTGTCTTACGCAAGTATATCACCTGCCGCCGTGGTTGTGTTGAACATGGGAGTTTCGGCAGACTCGACCACCGCCAGATTCCCTGGCGGACAACCCCAAGACAGTCAGCCTCGGAGCCGTTGGCGGTCGTGACCCCCTCAGTCCATGTTG
>JAKMDG010000546.1 GCA_022428035.1 Longimicrobiales bacterium | reverse complement strand
CTGGATGGCGAATCCGTTCTCAGCAGTGCCGACGGACTATGTCGTCGAGACACCAGAGATGACGTGCTACGCCAACTGCGCATGGGACGCGCTCGGCGTGCCGGCCATCCTCGGGACCGACGGCTGGACGCGTTCACACTGTGCGGAGAGCGGCGAGTCGCTCGAATTCGGCATTCGCGACGGAGTGCTCGAAGGCGACGAAGGTGTCATTCATCTGGTAACTCCGATCGGGCACGCCTGGGACGACATCGGCTTTACCTGAGCTCACTATCTCGCCTTCCGGTCGGAAGGACACGTACACGACTGGCTCGCGCGTACGGGGCATCCACGTGGCGCCGTCGTGTCGTTCGAGCAGATGTGGGCGCTGGTTCAGCCATGGTACGCGGGGCGCATGGAGCCCACATGGCGAGGTCGCACGGCCGCTGAAGCTCAGAACATCCTGCAGGGAGTTGGGCTTACAGGGCCGTTCTGGGATCTGAGCTGACGAGCACGCCCTGGGTGACGAGCACGTCGATCCGCTCATCGCTGACGCCCGCATCCCCAAGCACCTCGCGCGTATGCTGGCCGAGGAGTGGCGCCGGGCTCGGCGTGCCTCCGGACGACCCGGCGTCCGACTGACTCCGATGACCAGTCCCGGACATCTTCACCGCGCTCCCCAGCGACCTGACCCGCCCCGCCGTCGGATGATCGGTCTCCACCACCATATTGCGGGCGACGGTCTGAGGGTGCTCCAGCATCTCACCGACGGACGCGATCGGGCCGGCCGGCACGCGCTCAGCAGCAAGCCTGCTCAGCCACTCGTCAGTCGTCTCCTGTTCGAAGCGACCAGCCAGGACCTCGACGAGCTGGTCGAGATGCTCCATCCGTCCGGCGTTGTCGATGAAGCGAGGGTCCTCTGCCAACTCCGGCATCGCGAGCGCACGTGTCAGGCCCAGCCAGGTGGGCTGGTTGGACGCACCGACGTTGATCCACCCGTCGGAAGTCCTCAGCGCCTGGTACGGCGCCGACAGTGGATGGGCGGAACCAAGTGGGCCCGGTGAGTGCCCGGAGGCCAGGGCGATCGCGCTCTGCCAGTACGTCTGCGTGATGCCTGCTTCGAAGAGCGAGGTGTCGACGAGCTGCCCTTCGCCGGTCCGCTCCCGCTCGAAGAGCGCCGATACGACGCCGTAGGCAGCGAGGATCCCGGCCGTGATGTCGGTCACAGGAGCTCCAACCTTCACGGGTTCACGCCCCGGACCTTCGCCCGTAATGCTCATGAGACCGGAGTAGCCCTGCGCGATCAGATCGAATCCACCCTTGTCCGCCATGGGCCCGGTCCTACCGAAGCCGGTGATCTGGCAATACACCAGACGAGGGTTCTCCGCGCGCAGCTCATCCCAGCCGAGTCCGATCTTTTCCATCGTGCCGACCCTGAAATTCTCCACCACGACGTCAGCGTCCGAGAGAAGGCGACGAACAATCTCCACGCCGTCCGGCGACCGGAGGTCCAGCGCGATACTGCGCTTCCCCCTGTTGAGCATCATGAAGGCGGCGGATTCCCCTCCGATGTCCGGCGGTACGAAGCTCCGCGTGCCATCTCCCCTCGGCAGGCGCTCGACCTTGATCACGTCGGCGCCCATGTCCGCCAGCATCAGACCGCAAACCGGCCCCGCCAGGATGTGGGCCAGTTCGATGACCCGGACGCCGGTGAGAGGCCCGCTCACCTCACGACCCCTGGAAGTCCGGGTCGCGTTTGTCGAGAAAGGCCGTTCTACCCTCCCGATAGTCTGCGGTACCGAACGCTTCGTAAGCCTCGGCACGCTCTTCATCCGTGAGCGGCCGGCGCTCGAGCAGCCGACGCACGAACTTCTTGTGCCACCGATTCACGAGTGGTGCCCCAGCGGCGATCCGCGCAACCAGGCCGTATCCCTGCTCCACCACGGCTGCGTCGGACCACACCCGGTTCACGAGTCCGAGGGTCAGCGCTCGCTCGGCATCCATCAGATCTCCGCTGAGCAGGATCTCGAGGACCGGCCCGGGACCGAGCAGCGGTCCGCGGGACGGGTGGCCGGGCGTTCTCCGCGGGCTCGGACATTGGCGCATTCGCCGAGCAGCGGTCCACTCCGGAGGATGTCCGCTCCTACTCCGACGCGAT
>JAKMDG010000525.1 GCA_022428035.1 Longimicrobiales bacterium | reverse complement strand
GGAGTCGTCCCCGCAGACGATCTTCTTCTCGAATCTCTCGTCGTCGCCCGTGACCCTGGAAGGGCTCGATGCGTACGGGCTCGCCTCTGGGGACTTCGAGGTTCTCTTCCCGGCCGGGCTCCCGGCGGTGGTCGCCCCTGGGCAGAGCGCCAGTGCCGAGGTGACCTTCCGGCCGCAGGATCGTGGTGAGCGAACAGGTCGCGTCCGTTCCAGGCAGGCGCGGCAGGGGACCGCGCCGCCTCTCATCGACCTGTTGGGTACTTCGATCGGCCCGACCGGTGCCGAGATCCTGATGGACACGACGGCGACCGGCTGGGTGTCGCCCTCGAGGGCTCGATGGTCCGCTGAGTACGGTGTGTCGAACGGCTCCGCTGTGCACTTCGACTTCGAGGTCGAGGGGACCAGTGACGATGGACTGTTCCAGTCGGTGCGATTCGGCCCAAGCTTCGCATACGCGTTCGAGGTGCCGAATGGCGCCTACGAAGTGACCGTCCGGGCTCTCGAGCCTGAAAAGACTGCGGCAGGCGAGCGCGTCATGGACGTTCTCGTGGAGGGACAGCCGCTGCTGGACGACCTCGATCTCTTCGCGGCGGTCGGCCGGCGAGCGGCTTACGTGTCGCCGCCGCTGCCGGTCACGGTGACGGACGGTGTCCTCGACGTTCAATTCGACGGCGTCGTGGCGCAGGCCCTCGTCAGCGCACTGGAGGTTCGCTCGATCCCGGTGCTCTCCAGCCCGACCACGTCCCTGCAGTTCGGAACGGTCGATCAGGGCAGTCGGGTCACTCTGGACGCCGTGTTCCAGAACGACGGGCTTCACAGTGCCACGATCGATCGCTTGACCTTCCGGATCGGTGCGAAGGGAGATGCCGCGGATTTCAGCGTGGACTGGAACGGGGAGACCTTCGCGGGGGACTCACAGTCGGTCGTGCGCTTCCCGAGCATCGTGCTCTCGCCCGGAACCACGACCGTTCCGGTGACCTTCGCGCCGACCGTGCACGAGGACCACGAGATCACGCTGGAGTTCGAGTCGACCGAAGCGGGCGATCGTTTCGACATCACTTCCCAGGGAACAGGGGGCGCGCAGGCTGGCTGGGGATTCTTGCATCCCGTGCCGGACTACGATCCACGCTTCGTGGTCGACTACGACCAGGACGGGGTCGAGGTGGTGAATCTCCTCGGATCGGAGTCTCACACCCACGAGCCCGGACGCTCCCTGATCTCCTTCGAGTGGGCAGTCGAAGGGGCGACGGTGGCCACGACCGTGGACACCTCGCAGGTGTTGGGCCTGGGGGAGAGTCTCGTCGCGCTGACGATCGGTGACGACGGCGCGCCTCAGTCCCTCGCGACGGACACCCGTTCCATCACGGTCCACCCGGTGGACCGCGTGCCGGGTGTCCTGGTCAGTTACTACGACGGTTCGGTGGCCGGCGAGGTTTCCTTGCTCGACGCTGTGCCCGCGAACGCCGCATTCGTGGAGCGTAGTGCGCAACTGTCGGTGCAGCCGGGTGAGGGCTCCATCGGGAGCTCACCGTTCAGCGAGCACGTCATGTTGACGATGGTGGGGCAGTTCGAGCTGTTGGCCGCTCGTACCCTGGAGCTCGTGCCGTCTGGCGGTGCGGGCCACCGACTCTTCCTCGACGGTCAAGCCGTGAGCGGGTCGCAGGCGCTCAGCGCCGGGGTCCACACCGTCGAAGCCCGCTTCGCGGTGACGTCCGTGGCGGACCTGCCGGTCACCGTGAACCTGGTCGAGAACGGCGCGCCCGCTCTCGACGTGGAGTCCTCGATCGTGCACGACGAGCGAGCAGTGAATCCCGTGATCCACTCCATGCCGACGATCGGGACCGATCTGGGTGGGAACCGCATCGTGATCGAGGGCTTCGGCTTCTTCCCGGAGAGTGGCACGATCGTGCACTGGGGGTCCACGGACATCACCTCCGCTCAGTTCGATGAGTGGCGCGGTGAGGCGATCACCCTCACCACGCCTCCTGGTGTGGGGACCGTTCAGGTGACGGTGGAGACGCCGAACGGAATCAGTGAGCCGGTGGACTTCTCCTACTCGCCGTCCGGGCCGATTCCGATCCGGTTCGATCTGCTGTCCGATCGCGAGGTCTCGCTCCCCTCCGTC
>JAKMDG010000496.1 GCA_022428035.1 Longimicrobiales bacterium | reverse complement strand
GGAGTCTTGGGCATACGGACGATCACTGTGACGCAGAACTGAGTGGACTCGTCTGTGCGCATTCAGCTCAAGAAATTCTACGTCTTGGCAGTTGTCAGTACGGTCGTCCTGTGGGCCTGCGAAGCGGCCAACCCCGCTCAGCCGCACGAGGAGGATTGGCTGTCGCTTGGCACGGTCCCGATCACGGTCTCGGCGCCACCGGAACTGGTAACCCTGGCGGTGACGATCAGTGCGGGGGACATAGCCACCCCGCTGATCTTCAACGTGACGCTGGTCGACGGAGCTGCACAGGACACCTTGGTGATTCCGGCAGGGTCGAAACGAACGGTGACGGTCCGTGGATTTGACGCCCAGGCGATCGAGACGCATCGGGGAGAGAGGGTCATCGATGTGGTGGAGGGTCCCAACTCGATCGTCACGGTCATCATTGGTTCCCTTGCAGGGCAAGTTCCACTTGTGATCGGCCTGGGTGAGCTCCAGATCCAGGTCGAATTCCCACGCGACACGCTATCGCGCGGGACTGCGATGCAGGCGATTTCAGTCGTACAGGACGAGACCGGTGATACGGTGCCTGCCCCGGTCCGCTGGGCTACTCTGCACCCGGCCGTGGCTTTGATCGACTCGACGGGGATGGTGACCAGCGTAGGAGAGGGGGCTACCGAGGTCATAGCTACCTGGCAGGGAGTGGGGGGCGCAAAGTTGCTTGAGGTGGTTGTGCCTCGTCCTGCGGCACTGTTCATCGAACCGGACTCGGCCAGCTTTGCCGCTCTGGGAGATACGACCCGACTGCAGGCGAGCATGCTCGACCAGTTCGGTGACACGATCTCGGATGCTGGCGTCCAGTGGAGTTCTAGCAATGAAAATGTTGCCATCGTCGACGCCGGGCTGGTCACTTCCGTGGCGAATGGCTCAGCGATCATTTCTGCAACGATCGAGTCACTGATAGCCACGGCCAACGTGGTCGTAGAGCAACGTCCAACTGCTATTTCCCTGGATGTTCCGACGGTTGCTCTGACATTTCTTGGAGACACTGCCCGTGTGGGGGCAGCAGTCGAAGACGCTCGTGGTACGGCAATCGAAGGGCTGTCGGTTACGTGGTCGACCAGTGCCCCCACCACGGTGACTGTGACCGGAGAGGGTCTCGTCACTGCCCTGGCTTCGGGCACGGCGGAGCTCACGGCGACCTATGACTCAATCGCCGCCTCCGTCCCTGTTCAGGTGTCTCAGATCGCAACCTCCGTGACGGTCTCGCCGGATACGGTTGTTCTGTTCACCCTGGGAGAGACGGTCAGTTTCACCGCCACGGAGCTCGACGCCGGTGGGTCTCCCTTGCCGACCGTGAGTAGTTGGGTCTGGAACTCGGATTTCGACGCTGTGGCCTCGATCGATGCTGCGACAGGTGTCGCAACCGCGCTGAGTTATGGAACCGCCGGGATCACCGCCCAGGGCTTCGGTGGAGCCGGTATCGGTCGAGCAACGCTCACGGTTGCGCTGACGGGCAGTGAGGTGCGGCTTGATCAAAGCGACGCGATTGCTCTGCCCGGAGATACGCTGACGGTGAAGGCGACTGTGTTCGATGACCTCGGTGTCCAGTTGGCGGACCGTAACGCATACGTGGAGTGGACAACGAGCAATCTGGCTATCGCCTCGGTCAGCCCCGGTTGTGCGCAGGCCCGCTGCACTGCGGAAGTCGTTGCGCAGGGGTTGGGCGCTGCGACGATCACCGCCTCCAGCGGTACCGGTAGTGCGACGTTCGAACTCACCGTAGCCGAGCAGATCCCAGCCTCCATCCTCGTGACGCCTGAGCCCCGTACGCTGACTGCGCTCGGCGACAGCCAAATGTTCTCCGCGACGGTCCTGGACCAGGTGGGCGCAGAGATCACCGGGGCCTCCGTCACCTGGTCCTCGAGTGCTCCATCCGTTGCACAGATCGATGCCGACGGTCTGGCAGTGGCGGTATCCAACGGGACCACGGTGATCACCGCCGAGAGTGGGTCTGTCTCCGCTGAGGTATCGGTCACGGTCGCGATCGGATCGGTGAATCTTACCGTCCTGGGCGTCCGCCTCAATCAGGGAAATCAGTCTGCGGCGGGGGACATTCCAGGGGTCGTCGGAAGGTCCGGACTACTACGTGTCCTGGTGCAGGCAGATGAGGTCAATAGTTATGCGCCGAGTGCCCGTGTCAGTCTGTACAGTGCCGGCCAGCTGCTGCGCCAGGAAGTGATCCCGGCCCCTCAACAAGGCGTGCCGCTCCAGCCTGATCTGGGACTGTTGAGCGAGACGTGGAACCTGGTACTCGACCCATCTGAAGCCGTTGCCGATCTCGATGTCGTTGTGGAGCTCGATCCAGACGGGCTCGTTCCGGAGAGTGACGAGGTCGACAACGTTTATGCCGGACCGATCGATATGCAGGAACTGGCTCCCCTTCGCCTGGTGTTCTTTCCGATTGAGGCGACGGTCCATGGTACCGTCGGCAATATCTCTCCGGCCAACGCTGAGACCATGTTGTCCTCAACGGGCCAGTGGATTCCGACATCCTCGATCACGTACGAGTTCAGAGCCCCGTTCGTCACGAGCGAGGACCTGTCTACAGC
>JAKMDG010000343.1 GCA_022428035.1 Longimicrobiales bacterium | reverse complement strand
GCCATGTTCGCTTGCGCGCCGAGCAGGTGCTCGACGAAGTACTCCGCCCTCAGCCAGAACCAGTAGTCGCCCATCGTTCCGTAGCCGTGCCGCTGGCCCGGAAAGACGAAGTAGTCAAACCGCTTGTTGGCCTGGATCAGGGCTTCAGCCATCCGATGCGTGCCCGCGTGATGGACGTTGTTATCGATGTTTCCGGTCGTGAGCAACAAATGGCCCTTCAGGTTGGCCGCGAGGTCGGAGTTCGCCTCGATGTCGTACTCGAAGGTGGAGTTGCCCTCATCGTCGACGACTTCGTCCACTCCGTGGTGGGTCTCTGACCACCAACGATTGTAGACGTCGTTGTTGTGGTTGCCGGAGGACGACACCGCGACTTTGAAAAAGTCCGGGTAGACGAGCATGGCGGCCGTAGACATGAAGCCTCCGCCCGAGTGTCCGTAGATCCCGACTCGGTCGAGGTCGATAAAGTCGTGACGGTCTCCGAGTTGTTCGATCACGAACTTCTTGTCATCGAGGCCGTAGTCGCGCAGGTCTCCGTACCCGTAGTTGTGATACCACTTCGAGCGGGCCGGATTTCCGCCTCGGTTGCCCAGCGTGACCACAATCACGCCAAACTGTGCCAGGCCCTGCTCGTACTGATTGGTCGACCAGAACTTCGAGACTGACTCGGTCTGCGGGCCCGGGTAGACGTACGCAACGATCGGATAGCTCTTCTCAGGATCGAAGTCGTACGGCTTGTACATAACGCCGTAGATGTCGGTGACGCCGTCGGCGGCCTCGGCCACGAATGGCTCGGGGAAGCTGTAGCCGGCGCCGTCCAGAGCCGAAAAGTCCGCGACTTCGAGGTCCAGAATCTTCGTGCCGTCTGCGCCGTAGACTGCCGACGCCGGGATGGTATTCACCCTCGAGTGGCTATCCACAAAGAAGCGGCGCGATTCACCCATCGCAAAGCGGTGGTCGAAGTCACCCGGGTTGAGCAGCGTGATCCCCGAGCCATCGAGGTTTACCCGATACAGGTGCTGGTAGTATGGATCCTCACCGGCCTCGCGCCCCTGACCGGTGACGAATGCGTACCCGTTCACCTCGTCGACGCCGACGATCCCATCGACGTGCCAGGCTCCGGATGTCAGGCGATTCTGAAGTAAGCCGTCGGCCGAGTACCGATAAATGTGGGCCCACCCGTCCTGCTCGGACCACCAGAGCCAACTGCCATCGGCCAGGCGACGTGGCTGACGGGTCTCCATGTAGGTGTTGAGGCTGTCGACGAAGATGTCGCGAAAGGTCCCGGTGGACGGGTCGGCGACGCTGAGCGCGGCCCGATGTCGATCGCGGGAAATACGCAGGTAGTAGAGCTCTTCGGACGTCTCAGACACCCATTGCTGCAAGCGCGGCTCATCAGAGTCCTCGTACACGAACTGCTCTGCATTCACGATGGTAAGGTCCGGGTCGGTCTCCGTATCGTCGGCGACGGTGACCTGACTCCGACCCTCGAGGTCGTAGATGACGATCTCGTGCTGGTCGACGTGCTCCTCGCCGGGCATCTCATAGGCGTAGGTCTCGAGCTCGGGTCTGTCATTCCCTGTCGTGTGGACCACCCAAAGCTTCTCGACCTCGCGATAATCCGTACGCACCAGTGCAAAGTGCCCGGAGTCCCGGGACCAGGTAAGACTGGCTCGTTTGCGATCGTTCTTGTTTTCCTCGCGGGAGACATTGGTTTCGCCCCGGCCACTCCCGTTCGCGGCATACGAGTAGTACTCCTCGCCGTCGGTCGTGAGTTGCACTTCGTCGACGTCGACCTCGTTTTCCGCCTCTTCCGCTTCGTCGCCATCCTGGCCGCGGCGTGCATCGAGGATCTGCTGATAGTCGGCGCCTGACATCATCCAGAGGTTGTAGTCACGCACGAAGACCACGGTCTGGCCGTCCGGGGACACGCTGGCCCAGGCGGGGTGGTCGTTGGGCTCCTCGTAGTCCTGCAGAAGACGCAACATCTGCGTGGAGACTGTGAACTCGAAGTGATGTACACGCTTGTCCGAACGTTCACGCGCACGATCACCCTCTTCCTGCTGCTCCTCGTCGTCCTCCTCATCCCCCGTGTCTTCCGCCGCTTCATCCTGAGACGACTCGACGTCGAATTGAAACGTGTCATCGCTGATAAAGCGGATGTTCGTGATCGGGAGATGTTGTCCGTCCCAGGGATCGCGTGTGATTCGGGTGAGCTCCGCCGCCATCACATCATTGTCGAATAGCTGGTTTCGCGTGCCCCGCTCCGGGTCGACGATATAGAAGAAGGTCCCGTCGGCATTTTCCCACTCGTACCAGAATTTTTCGCTGCCCTCGATCCATCGGGGTGCGACGGTCGTGCTGTGCACCATCTCCCGGATCTTGTACGGTGCCCAACGAGCCGCCAGGTCAAAGTTCGCAACAGCACTGGACTGGACCTCATTCGCCTGAGCTGCTGCCGTATGGGGGTTCACCAGCAGGGCGAGGCAGATCACCCAGAGGGCGGGGGTCCGCGCGAGGGCAGGCAGAGGACGATCGATGTACGAACAGGCAGCAAACATGTCGGACTGACTCGGATGTAGGGGTGCAGATGTGTTCGTCGGAAGAGGCCAAGAGGGGGCATGGTCAACGGCCCGGCAAGCGTCCTGAGCATGCTCACGAACATGATTTGGCGGAGTTGAGCGCCGTGGCATAGCTTGCTGCGTGCCCTGTGAAGCGTGGCTTCCGCCACGATTTGCTGAATCCGTGCCGTACCGCGATGTCTGGAGAGACCTGCAAAAT
>JAKMDG010000472.1 GCA_022428035.1 Longimicrobiales bacterium | reverse complement strand
GGAGTGACGAGCACGCCCTGATGCCGAGCATGGCCGAGCCCCAGGGACCGTTTGAGACGGTCGCACTCAACGTCACAGGCATGACCTGAGACGGATGTGCTGCAGCGGCCCGTGTGGCCGTGACACGAGTCGAAGGCGTTCAAGATGCGACGTTCTCATACGACCGTTCGGAGGGCTTCGTCACGTTCGACACGACGATGACCTCTGTCGCAGACATCGTCGCAGAGCTTGAACGCATGACCGATTTCTCCGCCACGCGGCGGGATGCCGAGGGCACAAGGTGAGATCAGCCCAAATCGACCTCGTCTACTTCGAAGGTTGTCCAAACGCGACCAAGGCGAGAGAGAACCTCCGAGCCGCGATTGAGCAGACGGGTACTCAGCTTGCTTGGTCAGAGTGGGACCTGATGGCTGACACGACTCCCGAGCGATTCCGGAAGCACGGCTCACCCACCGTACTTGTGGACGGTAGGGACGTTACGGGCGAGGGCGCGGAAGCGACCGCGATGGCCTGCCGGTCGGATGGAGCTCCCTCCGTGGCCTTGATCGCAGAGTCGCTCGCCTAACCGCATCGGAAGCAGGGAACTGGAAGGAAAGCGTCGGCCACCGGCTTGACATGCGTATTGATGTAATTGTATTACGTGTGTATCCAATACGTGGAGGATGGGGTGGGTAGTGATGCTGGAATCCAAGCAGGCCCAGTCGGACGAGTCCTCCGACTTCTGACCGGCGTCGCGTTGGTCATCGAAGGCGGGAGACACCTCATTGGCACGAGCACCCCCCTTGTCGCCATGACGGTCGGGGTCGTGATAGGGGAGATCGCCTTCTACGCGGTGATGCACGTGTTGATCTCACGGTTCCTGCGACGTGTGAACCCGTGGATGGGCGCTCTACTCGCGGTGGCCCCGGTTGCGGCGGTGTTCCTGATGAGCGATGCGCCGGGTCGCCTCGGAACTCTCCTGTTCGTCGGCATTTCTTTGCTCTTCAGTGCGGCCCGCGCTGAGGGTGGCTGCGAAGTCATGACCCTACCCGGCATGATCTTCGGAAGCCGCACTCACCTCTGCTGCATTGCGTTCTCGCCCATCGATTGGGCCGAAGCTCGAATCGCCAAGCGGCGAGCCGAGGTGTAGGCCAACAGGAGACGGATCTGATGGCAGAAAAGGAACCCAAGGGCCTGTGGGCCGCGATTCAGGACACCCTGAACGAGGTCGGCTTGGAGGTCGAACTTCCGGACCTCTCGGACCTCGACCCAATGAACTGCAAGATGGTCTGTATGCCCTTCGGATTGGCCGCATCGCTTCAAGAAATGGAACGTGAGCGGCGTGACAACGTGGTGATGGTTCGAGTGGACGACACCACGCAGCAGAAGCTCGACGCATGGATCGAAGCGGGGGCCGTTAAGAGCCGATCCGAGGCCGCGGCGCTCTTCATCCGCGAGGGGCTGAAGGTTCGAGCGCAGGAGTTGGAAGAACTTGAGGACGCCCTCAAGGACGTGGAGGCGGCGAGAGACCGCCTAAGAGAAAAGGCCAAGACCGTGTTGCGTGACGACGCCGGTGAGGCCACGGAGGCAGAGGAGTAGAGCGATGTTCGATGGGATGTTTGTAGCGGCGGGTTGGGGAGTCGGGGGCGTGATCAACGGCATCATCTGGTGCTTGTTGATCGCATGCGCCATCAAATGCTGTATTGCGATCTGTTGTCCTCGGTGGCGTGAGGACTGAGGAGTTCGCACTCAGAAGTACGTCGCGAAGCCCACCTGGAAGCCCGCTCGTCGAGCCGGGTCGTTTCCTTGAAAATCAGTCGCCCAATGGTACCGGTAGTTCGCGCGGAACACCGTCCCAGATGAGGGCCGGAAGCTGACACCGGGCACGAGCGCGGTCACCTGGTCGCCGATCGCGGATCCGGTCGTCGAAAACGTGCCGCTATTGTAGTCCACGCCCTCGAGCCGAAGGCCAGCAGTGACGACGGCATCCGTGTAGCCCAGGAACTGGGGACGCCAGACCGGGAGCAGGACCTGCTTAAGCGCGCGGTGTACGACCGTGCCGTACCGGGCCGTCCGCGCCCGCGAGTAGGCGAGGCTTCAAGCATTGAGTAGACTACGCGCATGATGGTGAGGCGACGTCCCCGTGCCCTCGCAGCGCTGCTCTTGCTCGCTGCGATGTTCTCCGCGACTGCTGAGGCGGTCGCTGGAGAGCTGGCGGATTCCAGCGAGCACTACGAAGACGTCACCTCGATCGTGCACCAGCATGCTGACACGGACGCGGCTGGAGCGTGCACCGCCGACCTCCAGCAGGACACGGACGGTGAGCACATCAAGGGGTACGATCACTGCTCCCACAACCACGGCGCGTCCGCGGGTGGCGGAGAGCTCCCGACTCCTCGGGAGATCGTTATCCCAGTCGCCACCTTGGTGAGTATTGAAGCGCGACCACCTGACGCCCCGGT
>JAKMDG010000441.1 GCA_022428035.1 Longimicrobiales bacterium | reverse complement strand
GGATCGAGGAGGGTCTCTTCAGCATCAACGGCGTCGACCTGAATCCGCTCGAGCAGACGATCGAGAACGGGCAGCGGCTGGTCCAGTACCGGGCCGAGATCACGGCGCGGGCGATTCGCAGCTCGATTGCTGAGCGTCGCGAGTGAAACGTATCAAGTTGCGGTGGCATTTGGTGACGCAGCCTGGCGCAGTCTACATGCGTGGGCTCGATCTTGTCAGAATGAGTCGGATAGCTCCCACAGTCGCGCAACCGGAGGGATAGGGCTGTTTATCCAAGGGTCTGCATCCGAGAATGCACGCCGCCAGAAGGGTCTCGAGGAAGTCCAGCCTGGTCGCCTGACCAAGACAGAGATCGCGGCGGCGTCAACCGGGGTCGGCCCGGTATGGGGCACAATGACTTCCACACCCGGGTCCGTCTCATTCACAATGGATTCAGGAGCATGCCCCGGGGGCGCGGTTCAGTTGCGCGCACGAGCTGTGCCTCAAACCAGCAGGGGCGACGCGAGTAGTATCGACCTTGTCCGTGTTGACTGCTTCTGTGGAGGAAGGTCTCATCCCACGGAATCGCGGTTCTTGATTTCGTCGACGGCACACTCCTAGTCTTGAAAGCCGACGCAGTCGTCTTGCATCGTGCCCCGAACATTTAGCTCCGTCTTATGCTCCAGCCCCTCGTCAGCATCGGCCTTCCGGTGTTTAACGGCGAGAATTTCTTGGACTCGACGCTGCATGCCATTCGCGCGCAGACCTTCGAGGACTTCGAGCTGATCATATCCGACAATGCCTCGACGGATCGCTCGCTAGAGATCGCCCAAGCTCATGCTGAGACCGATGACCGTATCCGGGTTTCTCGGGAGGAGCGAACCGTCCCGCCCTCCGACAATTTCGCACGGGTGCTCGAGATGGCTCGTGGTCGACTATTCAAGTGGAGCGCACACGATGACCTGATTGCACCGGAATTCATTGATCGATGTGTGTCGGCTATGAGGTCGACAGAAGGGGCCGTAGTTGCCTGTCCGCGGAGCGTCTTCATTGACGCTGGAGGGGCCCTGCTGTGCGACTTACCTTCTCCGCCTTTTAAGCGGTATTCCTGGTTCTCCGATGAAATTCTCGACCGGGCCAGAGGCTCCATTTTCGCTGGCTATTGTCACCCGATCTTTGGTCTTATCGACACCGATACGTTGCGAAGCATTCCCAGAATGGGCGCCTACCCCAATGCGGATGGCGTCATGCTTTTGGAGCTGGCGCTTCGTGGAGTCTTTGTAGAGATACCCGAACCGTTACTGCTGATACGCAGACATGAGGGCCAGTCGACGGCGCTCTCCCGCGGGCGTGGAGGCCCCCGAGCTTACGCCCCGTGGTGGACCGCTGGAATGTCGCGAGGAGCGCGGCTCCCCCATTGGCGCATGTCGATTGAGCGTGCGTTGGTGATCCGGCGGGCTTCTTTGACTCCTCAAAATCAACTGGGGGCGATCGTGATTCTGAGTTCTTGGATGTGGAAGCATCGTGACGAGCTCACGCTGGACTTGGTCGAGGCTCTGAAGGAATCCCTCAATCTTCTGAAACCCGGGTACACCTCCAGCACTGAAGGCTTATGAAAGTCGCAATCCTGGCCGGAGGGTTTGGAACACGCCTCGCCGAGGAGACCGAACTCCGCCCCAAGCCGATGGTCGAAATCGGGGGGCGTCCTATCCTGTGGCATATCATGCGCCACTACCATCACTACGGGCACGACGAGTTCCTGATCGCTCTTGGTTATAAGGGCCAGTACATCAAGGGGTGGGCGCGGGACCTCGTGTCCCTCGACGGGGACATGACCGTACGAACCGAATCCGGGCAGGTCTCCCTGCACGGTGTTGATGGCCCGGACTGGACGATCCACCTGGTCGATACGGGATTGAAAACGCTGACTGGGGGCAGAATCAAGCGCCTCCGATCATGGATTGGTGACGAGACCTTCATGCTGACGTGGGGAGACGGACTCTCGAATGTCGACCTGGACGAGCTCTTGGCGTTCCACCGGTCCCACGGCAAGCTCGCCACGATGACCGCGGTCAGGCCGCCAGCTCGTTACGGCCACCTCGAATTCGAGGGTGATCGCGTTCGAAGGTTCACGGAGAAACCTCAGACTCTTGGAGGGTGGATCAATGGCGCCTTCTTCGTTCTAGAGCCTGGCATCTTCGACTACATCGCTGGAGACGGCGTGATGTGGGAGCACGACCCGATGCGCGATCTGGCCAAGGATGGTGAGTTGATGGCATTCAGGCACGAGTCGTTCTGGCAGTGCATGGACACGCTGCGTGAGAAGCATATTCTCGAGACCCTATGGGAGTCGGGCGAGGCTCCCTGGAAGACCTGGAAGGATTAATCGTATGCGCGTGCTGGTTACGGGCCACCTCGGCTACATCGGATCCAGGCTCGTGCCGATGCTTCTCGAGTCGGGTCATGAGGTGGAGGGATACGACTCTGATCTCTATGAACGGTGCACGTTCCAGGGCTCGATCGAGAAGGTGCCTGCCTGCAAGAAGGACATCAGGGATGTCGAGAGCCAGGACGTAGAGGGGTACGAGGCGGTCATCCATCTCGCGGCATTGTCGAATGATCCACTCGGGGATTACCGGCCGGAGTTG
>JAKMDG010000430.1 GCA_022428035.1 Longimicrobiales bacterium | reverse complement strand
ATGTGTGCGTAAATGCGCCCGGATTGATCAGGAAGCCGGCGACCCGCTGCGCGGCCGTCTCGATGAAGGCGAGTAACTCGCCCTCGTGGTTCGACTGGAAGGTTTCGAGTTCGGCGCCGAGTTCGGTCGCCAACGACCGGAGTGAGGCATTCACGTCATCGAGCGTGTGCGACCCATAGACCTCGGGCTCTCTCTTCCCGAGCAGTCGAAGGTTGGGGCCGTGTATGACCGCGTCCTTCACGTGTCGCTCCCCCCCCACCCGAGTAGCTGATCGAAGTACCCACCGATCGTCGAGCCGTCCTTCCGGATAGACGACACGTCTGAGGTGGCGTCCTCGGACCACGCGAACGGAGTGTCGACCTCGTGGTCATCCGCGCCGACCTCGGCGAGATCGCGAGCGAGCGTTTCGACCTCTTCCTCCGTAGCCGCGGGCGCTCCAGCTTCGCTCGCAGCTTCCGAGTCGGCCGTGCCGACCGGGCCACCCTCCAGTTCTGCGATGCGCGCCGAGAGATCTTTCGCGTCCGGTTCCACGGAGCTGAGATGGCGGTAGACATCCAGGGCCTTGTCCGTGAATCCCTGCGAGACGTAGAGCTCGGCAAGGGTTCGCGTGAACACGGGTTCGCTGGAGTCCATGTGTGGGTCTTCCTCGGATGGGTCCGCCGGCTCCATCGCGGCGGCCGCCAGAACGTCGGGATCGGGTGCCAGGGCGCCCAGGTCCAACGCGTCTTCCTCAACAGGTTCCGGGTCCGGCGCCAGAGCACCGAGGTCCATCACCCCTTCGACGACCGGCTCAGGTTCGGGATCCGGCGCCAGAGCCGCGAGGTCCATCATCTCTTCGACGACCGGCTCAGGTTCGGGATCCGGCGCCAGAGCACTGAGGTCCATCATCTCTTCGACGACCGGCTCAGGTTCGGGATCCGGCGCCAGAGCGCTGAGGTCCATCATCTCTTCGACGGCCGGCTCAGGGTCCGGCGCCAGAGCGCCGAGGTCCATCGCACCTTCTAAAGTCGGCGGATCAACGTCGAGCCCCGATGGATCCATCGTCGGAGACTCATCCTTTTGACGAAGTGCCTCGAACTCGGCCGGCTCGTCGAACGAAACCGCCGGTTCATCCAGTCCGAGCATGTCGAGGGCCGCGCTGAGTTCGTTCTCGTGTACCCTTGCTTTCCTGTCCTCGGACGGCTTCGCCTCGGCGAGGCCCAGCGCATCCTCGAAGGAGTCGTCCCCGTCGTCGTGCTGACCGATCGCCCGAAGTTCCTCAGTCGGCGCCTCCTGGTCGACGTCGGCGTAGTCATGCGCCTTCCCGTCGGCTGGTGCGTCGGTATCCGCCACGGGATGCACAGGCCCTTCGACTGGGTCATCGAGCGCGAAAGCACCTACGTCGGGGAGTGCCTCGACCGAACCTGCCACGCCGAGGGCCTCGTCCGATTCCGGATCCACCCAGGCCAGCGCGGCATGAACCGCTGCCGCTTCCTCGTCTCCACGCTCATCGAGAACCGAGCCCAGGAGAGAAAGCGCGACGATGTTGTCGGCATCAAGCTCAAGCACCCGCCGCGCGGCCAACTCGGCTTCTGCAACCATACCTTGAGCGTGGTAGAGACGAGCGGCAATGACGTGTCCGGTCGAGAAGTCCGGGTGCCTGGCCCTTCCGTCGGAGAGCAGGTCGAGGGCCTCCCGCAGGTCTCCCTTGCGCAGGAACGCATCGGCAAGCGGAGCGAATGCGAGACCGTCGGGGTCACGCTCCGACCGATAAAGTGCTTGAAGTGTCCGAATCTCGAGGTCTACGCTGTCGGACACACCGACTCCGTCGGATGGGGAAAGCGAGCGCAACTACCTGTTCGGTCGTGAAGATACGGACTCGTCAGAAAACGTGTCAACGAAATCCGACTTCGGGCCGAATCAAATGTCAGAGGTCCGCTCCCGACAGTGGGGCGACTCCGCCGGAACAGCGCAACGGGTAATCGCGTACGGAACCCTCGCCTGAGGGCGCATCTTCTGGGTCCGTTGAGGGGCTTAACCCGAGCGGTTATCCTTCCGGGCTTGAATTTTGCCCCTGTTTAACTGTTCGCTGGACGTAGGAGTCGACGTGCCATGATGCGTCAAATGCGGGAAGCCACGAAGCCCATTATGCTGTTCACGGCGATTGCGTTCGTGGCTCTCATGGTCTTCCAGTGGGGAATGGACATCACCGGTCAGAGTGGTGGTGGCCTCGGCGAGATCGGTTCGGTGAACGGCCAGCCGGTCATGTACGATTCTTACATGGCCGCCTATCGGCAGCTCACCGACCAGGTCCAGCGTTCTCAGGAAGAGCTGATCAGCTCCCAGCAGAACAAGGAGATCGAGGACGCAGCCTTCGACGAGGTCGTGACCCAGCTGCTGGTACTCCAGGAGTTGAAGAAGCGGGGTATCACCGTGTCGGACGGCGAGGTGAGCGAGGCAGCCCAGTTCTCACCACCCGACTACCTGCAGGCGGAGTTCATCACCGACGCGGGAGGTCTGGACCTTCAGGCCTACCAGACCTTCCTTGCGACCCTGCCGCCCGAACAGCTGATCATTCTCGAGGCGTACTACCGCGATGTGATCCCGAGAGGCAAGCTGCTGCGGCAGGTCTCATCGGGCATCTTCGTGTCCGACGCCGAGCTCTGGCAGGAATTCCGCGACCAGGTAGAGCAGGTCGAGATTCGCTACGTGCCCATGGATCCATCCTCGCGGTATGGAGACGATGAGTTCTCCATCGCAGAAGAGGAGATCGAGGCCTATTACCGGGCGAATCAGGAGGAGTTCGAGGTCCCTGCGAGGGCGTCCGTGAAGGTCGTCGTGCTGGACAAGACCCCAGCGCCATCCGACACCGCGGCGGCGTTCGCCGAGGCAGAGGAGCTTCTTCAGGAAATCCGGGACGGAGGTGACTTTGCGGAGATCGCCCAGGCTGAGTCCACGGATCAGCCCACTGCGGCGTTGGGTGGAGACCTCGGAACCTTCGGAAAGGGGCGGATGGTACCGGCCTTCGATTCCGCCGTCTTTGCCGCTTCAGCAGGTGCCCTCGTGGGCCCCGTGCAGACCAGCTTCGGTCTGCACCTGATTGAGGTTCAGGAGCGGTGGGCGCAGGACAGCGTTCAGGCACGCCACATCCTGCTGCCGTTCGAGCGGACGGACGCCAGTGAGATCGCACTCCTGACGCTTGCTGATTCTCTGGAGGACCTCGGCGAAGAGATGGCACTCGAGCAGGCCGCGTCGACGGCGGGACTGTCGTCCACCACGCTCGATATCGCTCAGAATTTCCCGTTCCTGCCAGGAGCCGGTCAGGTGTCTGAGGGAGCGGACTGGGCCTTTGAAGAGGCATCACCTGGTGACGTGAGTCCTGTCTTCGAGACGTCCACAGCCTTCTACGCACTCGAATTGATCTCGTCCGAGCCGGAAGGTGTCCTGCCACTGCCAGACGCTCGGGTTGCGATCGAGTCGACGCTGCTCTTCGAGGCCAAGATGGGGCGAAGTGCGGACGAGGCTCAGGTTCTCGTTTCCCAGGTAGCCGGAGGGAGCGTGCTCTCCAACGCTGCAGCCGAACTCGAGCTCGACGTGCGCACGGCCGGCCCGTTCAGCCGGACTGACTTTGTTGCCGGCGTCGGCCGGCAGAACGCCGCGATCGGTGCAGCGTTTGGTCTCGAGCCCGGTGACGTGAGTGGGGTCGTATCCACACCGGCCAACGTCTACGTCCTTGAGGTGCTGACGCGGACGGACGCCGACTCTACGGCCTGGTTGGGCCAAGTGGATGCGCAGCGCGAGGCGGCCATTGCGATTCGCCAGCAGGCTCGTCTATCCGAGTGGATCGAAGCCCTGCGATCGGCGGCTGATATCCGCGACCGGCGTGATATCGTGTTGGCCCCGGTCGACGAGGACGCTCTTCCGCAGATCCCTATGGTCTTCTG
>JAKMDG010000332.1 GCA_022428035.1 Longimicrobiales bacterium | reverse complement strand
GCGATCGCGCCCAGAGGCCGCGACCATCGAAGCGGGTTCTTGACCAGGAGGGGCACGGCCGTGAGCCAGGCCAGTTCGAATCGACGCTCAAGCCCGGCGCAAATCAGCCGCATCAGGTCAAGAGCAGCATCGTACTCTCTGAGCCTTTCTAGAAATCGAACCTCAAAGGCTACGATGGTAGACGGATCGTAGTAGAGCTGCCCCGTGGGAACGGAGACCTGCTCCCGTCTTCTCCGAGCCTCACCCAAGTCCCCCGTTTCTAGGGCACAAAGACCGAGGCCGGCTGCGACAGCCTGCGACGCATACGGAGGGGTCGTAGGCCCCAGATGGTTTTCAGCTTGCAGGAATGAATTCCGGGCTGCCCCAAAATCTCTGCGTGCTAGGTGAAGCTCTCCTAGGTTGTTCCAGTGGTTGAATCGGGCGTGGTCCATCTCGGCATTACCCAGCAGCTGAGAGGCCTTGTCAAACAGAGCCTCAGCTCGATCGTGGTTTCCCGCGTCGAGAGCCGCTACGGCCAGGTTACTCTCGGTGCTGAAGCGAACTCGAATGTCGCCGGCCGCTTTCGCGAGGCTACGAGCTTCGTGAACGAGTCTTTCGAAATCCTCACCTACCACCCGACCACGAAGCTGCCACATCGCCATGGCCCGGAGCAACGCACGAAGACGATGATCTCCGCCCTCCTTCGTCAGCACCAGAGCGCGTTCGGCAGACCTCATTCCCGTCGCCGCATCCCCAAACACCACGTCGAGAGCCAAAGTAATGTGAGCGACCGCAGCAGCAGTACTGGCTGACATCTCGGAGATATCCCGACACTCGTCCAGCACGTCTGATATCGCCTGAAGGTCACCCACGCCGTGCAGGATCTGGATCTTGCCATCCAACGCCAAAGCCACCCCCTCCCAATCTTCCTCGGCTCGAGCGCCTTCGTTGATCGCCTGCAAACGGGCGATCAGATCGGACCTCTCTGCGTTGCCGTCCTCGGCCAGAGCCTCGACCCTCCTGATATCGATACGGCGAGCCTGCTGGCTGTCCCCGATGTCACGGAGTCGTAGCGAAGCCAGTTCCAGAACGGGTGCGGCTCTCGCCATGTCACGTCCGAGATGGTGGGCGATGCCTTGCCGTGCAGTCGCCTCGGCCATCCGCTTTGGGTCGGAATCGTTCCGAGCGGTGAGCTCGTAGAAGTGGGCGGCCTCAGCTACGGTCCCTCGAGCGAGGCAGCGCTCTCCTGCAATCCATCCGTACTCTGCTGCTGCTGCGGCATCTCCAGCTTGGTCCAGGTGCGTCGCGAGTTCGTCTGCCGGGGGGTCGTCCCGATCTTGAAGAAACACAGCCATACGTCGATGCAGAACGGCTCGACGTGGTTCGCTCAGTTCATGGTAGATGGCGCCTCGGAACAGGTCGTGAGCGATCCAGATTCGGTCCCGTTGACCGTCGACAATCCTGGCGGCCTGGAGCTCCTCCGCTGTCTCAACGACGTCGTCGATAGAGTCGCCGGTCAGTGCCGACAGCTCGCTGAGTCGCATTCGGCCAGCACCGATTGCGAGAATGGCGGACACGCTGCGGGCCGCTTCTGAAAGGCCACGCGTCCGGGCTGAGAGTACCTCTCTTAGTGACACCGGTACGACGGCCATCGGCCCAAAAGGAGCGCCGTCTTTCGGGATCGAGTCGGCTCGATTCCTGGCCACCTCAATGAGGTAGAGAGGGTGACACCCGGTGGACTCAATCACGGCTTGGGTGTCCAGATCGGTGGCAGTGTCTCCCATGACATCCTGAACGAGAGCCTGTGCCTCTTTCCTGGAGAGATCTCCGAGATCGAATCGATGTGAGACGATCTTGGAGTCGCCGCTGAGGAGTGCTCTGGCGGGCCCCCTTGGGCCCACGGCCGCGGGCCGAATCGACGCTACGACGGCGAAGGGGGTATTCGTGCTCCTGCGCTGGAAGAACTGGAGCGTCGAGACGGTGGTCGAGTCCGCCCAGTGAAGGTCGTCGAGAAACAGCACCGTCGGCCGTTCCCTCGCGATGTTGTCCAGGAGGAGCGAGAAGGCGTCAAAGAGCCTTCTGGACAGATTCTCTTCCTGGATGAGCGGGAGCTCGCCGATTGGATCCTCTAGCGCGCCACTGGGCAGCACCTCGCCAATGACCGAGCGCCAGGGTTCGCCAAGTGCTGACAGATGCGATTCGAGATCGACGGAGAGCAGTGCATCGACCAACGGATTGAGAGCGATGACCCGCTCGAACTCGACCCCCCGCGCATGCAGGCAGCGGAACCCGTCCAGGTGTGCGGTCCGTCGCAGTTCATCGAGGAGGCGGGTCTTTCCGATTCCAGCCTCTCCGGTGACCAGCGCAAAGCCGGGGCGTCCCTCGCGGAGGTTGTCGAAGAGCGGTGTGATCGCGTCGATCGCGTGCCGGCGGCCGACGAACCGTGGTGGCCGTGCGGTGATGGTATCTGACGTGCCCGGAAGCGCACGAACGACTTCGATGATGGTCTCGACTTCAGGGTTGCATTGCTTGCCAGCAGACAACTGTGCGGTGTACTCCGAGTAAGCGACCTCGGCCGATCGTTCCTGGCCACTTCTTCCGCGAGCCTCAATGAGCCGCGCAACCCACTGGGCGTCGGACGGGTCCAGCACGACCATGGCTTCCGCGGCGTCTCTGGCCTCACGCCACTCACCGGCCTGCGTGCAGACAGGCCAGGCGGTCCGTGCAGCTGAGGTGATCGAGCGCTCCCAGGAGCGCCACAATGCATCGCACCAGTCATCGAACTGGTCGGGTAAGGCCTCGATTCCCGGCGCCAGCCGGCCTCGCGCAAGAGCGCGTGCTGCTCGCTCCAGGTGTGGCGGTCCGCCAGCGCGCCGTACGTCACCGACGTCTGAGGGTACCGAAGAAGAAGCTCTGACGAGGTCCCCGTCGACTTCGAAGAGCTCTGGGCCGACCCGCTTACGAGTCTTGGAGATCAATTGGCGAAGTCGATGGCGAGCACGGGAGTCGAATTCCCCGATCCACAGCCGCCGGGCAATCCCCGGTCTTGAGATTTCGCCGCGCGAGTAGACGACTGCGACGAGCGCCGCCTCGAACGGAGCGAGTGAAACCGACGCCCCATCTCTCGTGACCTTTACACCACCGAGTAGATCCACGCGAAGTTCAGGCATTACGAACGTCTACTTCCGGCTCTTCCGGCGAGGTCGCCCCAACGTCGAACGGGGGTGCGCCGCGCGCGACGTTGGCCCCGACCGGGGACCTGATGCGATCTCTCTGGCGGCCGTAGGCGCAAGCCCGCCAGACTCGGCCTCGGACCTCAGCCAGGCTTCGAACACCCACTCCCACCCGAGGTGTTCTCGTACGATGCTGGGCCGGGTGCCGAGCATCCGGCTCATCTGGTTGCTCACGGAAAAGCCGTCCGGGTAGCCGGACGCACACGCGATCGAGAAGAGGTTCGCCTGTGAGTTCTGCAGCTTGGTGGATAAGCGTATGAGTCGAGCGACCTGCAGCCAGTGCGAGGGTACGGGGAGCCCTCTGGATGTTAGCCTGCGACCCAGTGCGCGCCGGCTCACGTAAAGCCCGCGCGCCAGGCCCTCAACTGTGCGGACGTTCTTGGACAGATCGATGATCTGGCGCAGCAAGTGGAGGGTGTCGCGATCGAAGACGAGACCTCTCCACCGAAGATAATCGGTGACGTCCGCGGCCAGGTCAGACGGAGGCCGACGCAGCACTTGGGCCAGGTCGGAGGGCTCGGGGCCGTGGTGATGGGGCAGGTAGCCGGCGGGTCGACACTGAGTGAGCATGGGAACCAGAGCCTGCTCGGCTTCGATCTGCTCCGGGCGGGGGAGAATGACGAGCAACGCAAGACCGCCGGGGCGAGTACGAAGCAGGTCCGCGTGCGCCTTGTTACCCCTATCGCCCATGACCCAGACCAAAGCCGAGCCGGCCAAGCCTGCGGCTTCGCGCATTCCTGCGCGGCCGCCGCTCAGATCCTCGAACTCGTGGTAGGGGTGCTGCAGAACCTTCACTGTGCTCGCCTGACTCATCAAAACCCTGCTGGTTGGGGTGGTCATCGGATGAGCGAGAACCCTAGAAGGGAGGCGTCATCGAGGCGTCATCGCCTTGCTCCGCCATGCGGATGTCTCAATTTGCCATCGATGACGGTGGGCGAAAGTGCTCGCCTGAGCCGGTTCACGAGGGGGATAGGAGGGCAGGCGCAGGCCGCCGTGTCTCGGCGAGCGTGGTATCTAGGGGTTGGGAACCCTCTAGTTCAGCACCCTCGGCAGCCTCCTCACTACGATCGTAGGCACGTCGAACTCATCCCGTTCGATCCATGCTGCGAGCCCATCCGGCCCGAATGCGGCTGGCATCTCCAGTGATCCTGCGGAGAACGTCCCCCCGTACTGCCCCTCGACGGTCATGACATCGATCGCCCCGGGGTCCATGGGCGCATCTCCACGCCGCTGTGCCCAAAGTTTCCCGCTCCAACTCGATTGAAGGTCCATGAGGACCGGCAACTCCGGGTAGAATTGCATCTGGTCGATCTGACCCCGCACCATCTCCTCGATCGCGTCCTGCCCGAGCGCACGCGTTCCGCCGCCCGACCCGTTTCTGGTCAGCACCTGCATCCGCGGTCCCTCGCCTGATTCCAGCTCGTGGAGTCGTCGCTCTTTCTCGGCATCCTGCATGCGCCGGTCGACCTCGCGAGGTTCGAAGGACCGGTTAAGGGAACGGGATACCGCCCCATCCGCTTGCACGACCTTGATTGTGTACGTGGTCGAATCGGCATAGGCGACACCTCCGTCCGGAAGCGCCCCTACCAGCAGCTGCGGCTCGAAAGTGCGTGGGTCCGCCATCGACATCCGAATACGCATACCGCCGGCCTCAAGCTGCTGAGGTCGTCCTTCCCTCGGAGGGTTCCATGCCTGGGCGATAGGCTCCACGTCGGCCACGTCACCGGTCAGTGAGATGACCTCGACGGGACGGGTCAGTGGAGTTTCCGGAGCGCCGGGGCCGGAGCGCATGGCGACCACGGCACCACCCCCCCCGGAGATGATTGCGCTCCCGTTCGGGTGCGGAGCTATGTCCCCGAATCTGATCTCGTCGGCTCCACCCATGGACACCATACGCTCGAAGGTGCCTTCAGCATCGAACAGCTGATATGACCTGTGCCCGAGGTCGGCGACTACGAGCTGCCCTTGCCTCATGACGGTGAAGGCCATCGGCATGCGAAACTCGCCTGGCCCTTCGCCCGGTTGTCCGATGGTTCGTACGAATCGTCCGTCGGCATCGACCACCGTCACTTGAGATGCCTGGCGATCCAGAACGTAGAGGTTTCCGGATCCGTCGAACGCGAGACCGACGATCTCCCCGAACGTCTCCCACAGGTCTCCGTCGAAGGAGCCGACGCGGTAGACCTCGTCGAAGTCGACGCTGAGCGCACGGTCCTGCACCGGAAGGTCCACGACGGTCTGTCCCTCGACAGGGGCGTTCCCCGACCAGAGCCCCAACACGGTCAGCGCCACCACGGTCGAACGACAAGCCCTCATCTCATCCCCCCTTACAGACGGTCCAAGCCGTTGCATGACAGATCTAGATGATCGTAGCACCGCGAAGAGTTGCCCATGCTCAAGACCGGGGTGGTGCCGACAACACTTGCCTCGGCCCCCGGCTCCAGCACCTTTCGGGTCCCTCCAGATCCGTTGGTTTCAGGATCTGGAGCGTCAGCTGAAACTCCCGAGGGACGTGCATGATCAAGGACTTACTCGACCGCAGAATCGAAAAGCGTCCGACCACCCTGCAGTTTGAAGGTCGGATCCTCTATCTCCTCGACGACGCGGAGCTGGTGAAGGCCCAGCTGTACGAGGGGCATGATATTGAACTGACGGATGACCTGAAGTCCAACCTTCGCGACCAGATTTCGACCGATGAGATCACGCCCGCGTACATCTGCTTCTTCTATGATGAGACGCTGGGCGACTTTCCCTATCTCGGCCTGCGGACGACGAATCAGTCCAGTGGCGATACCGAGTATCCAGTGCAGCGCAACGCGGTCCGCGATGGCGGTTTTGTCTGCTCGGTAGCCGGGAAACGCCGAGGGAAGGGAAGCAGTCGCGAAGCCAGCCCATACGCGGAGCTCCATGCCGGTATCAAGGTTGTCGTGGCCGAGAGCATCGAGCGGATCTACAACGAGAATTGTCAAAACCTCGGGGTGCTCGCGACCAACGATTTCTCCATGATCGAACGGATCAAGGCGGGTGAGGAGATCCAGCTCTCCGAGTTCACGGAGGGCAAGGACGAGATCACCCGGCAGATCATCGAGTACGGCGGTCTCTTCGAGTTCAACGTCGCCCGGCTTCAGGGCAAGGTGACGATCCCGCTCACGGCGTGTCAGGGAGGCGCTCCGGCTGACGGTGCGGTGA
>JAKMDG010000366.1 GCA_022428035.1 Longimicrobiales bacterium | reverse complement strand
GGTGGGGGCCTCGGACTTTTCGCACGAATCTGCCCATCGTGACGCGGCCGCACGTATCCTGCCGGAAGATCGCCATCAACCCGGCGATGCGGCTGTTGCGCTGGTCGTGATGCGTGAAGAGGATGCGATAGAGCGGGGGTACCCCGTCTTCGCGTCCATCGTGGAAAACGTCGAACCCTCGTCGGCCGGAGTAGTAGAGCTCTCTCTCAGGCCTGAGGACGGTGAATCGGAGGTGACTGCTCGTTTCGGTCACGCCCATGGAGCATCGGGTCTTCTTCACGTCGCTTGCGGCGCCATCACGGCACAGCTCGGTATCATGCTGGATCGGGACGGCGCCTGGCCGGCTCCTCGACAGCTCGATTCGGTTCACACTCAGGTCGCCGTGCGCTCCTTTCTCGGGCTCGAAGGCACCGTCTCTTTGCGTGCTCCGGCATCGACGACCGACGTCGTGAGCCCGGTCGAAGCGCCGGTTGCCCGGTTCTATGCGGCGGCTTCGCTCACCGACCTCGGTGCTGCTGTGGCCACGGGCGGAGAGTCACAGGTGGGGGACGTTCGAGTCGCGTTGGTCGGGCGTAACCCGCAGGACCTCGTCCGTCTTGAAGCGTATGCGGCAAAGGAACTGTCCGCAGGAAGAGAGCCCCATGCTCCCGGCATTTTCTTCGGCTCTGGAGAGCACGAGGGTGAGGTGGCATTCTGCTTCACAGGAGCCGCCGCGGCGTATCCTGGCGCTGCCAGGGATCTGCTCATGGCGTTCCCCGAGATCGGTCACGACCTGACCGAGCGTTTTGTCGGGACACCGAGGCTCGCCACGGACCTGTACGGTGCGGAGGTCACGGGCTTCTCCCCCGCGACGCAGTTGACCGGCTCGTCGTTCGTGTGTCAGGTCCACTCGATCTTCACGCGCGAGGTCCTCGGCATGAAGCCGGAGGCCGCGATCGGACTGTCGTCGGGTGAGACCAACTCCCTGATGGCTTTCGGCGTCTGGAGTGACCTCGACGACATGATCGCAGAGATCGACGACTCGGAGATGTATGTGGGGGAGCTGACCGCGGAGTGCCGGTCGGCAGCGGAGTACTGGGGTATTCCTCAGGATGAGATGCCCGAGTGGAAGAACTACCGGATCGCGGCCCCGCTCGAGGCGATCGAGGATGCGATGCAGGGTGAGGACCGAGTCTACGTCACGGTCATCCACCACTACGAGGATGTTGTGATTGGCGGAGATGCGGCCGGATGTGACCGTGTCATCGAGAAGGTGGGCCGGGGCCGGGCGATCGACCTGGGACTCGACATGGTGGTGCACTGCGCTCCTCTGGCACCGTTCGAGCAGCGGTGGCATGACATCCACCTGCGGGCTACGGCTCAGGTGCCGGAGGTCCGGTTCTACACGAACGCCTGGAATCGCGCATACGTCCCGACCCGGGAGTCGGCAGCCGACGCGATTACCCAGCAGGCGATTGATCCGGTCGACTTTCCGAAGACGCTGGAGGCTGCCTATCGTGACGGGGTGCGGATCTTTGTCGAGCATGGCCCCCGCGCCATTCTGACGAATGCGATCGGGAGAATCCTCGGCGATCGTCCTCATCTTGTCGTTGCCCTGGACCCTCATGAGGGTGCGGGGCTCGAAGCCCTCACGCGCTCTGTCGCGCGTCTATGGGCGGCCGGCATTCCTATGGATCTGACCCAGTTCCTCTCCAGAATCAATGGGCTCCGTACGGGCGCTGAACCACTCGACGCGCCTGAGGGTGCTCTCCTTCGGCTTCCGGCGCATTCTCCTGACGTCGCGTGGCCGGAGTCTTTCGGGCACGTTTCTTCTTACGAGTCGACTACCAAGCATAAGCACATGGACGTAAAGACGATGTCGCCGAACTCTGCGCCGGGACCTGATGGGGATGTGATGGCTCCTCCTCCGTCCGACGGTTTCGGGTACGACGTTGGTGGGCACTTCGCGGCTTCGTCGGTGGGTCCCGTTCCCCCGGAGCAGGGTACGGCGGCGGCCTCTGCTGTCTCGGCCAACGCCCCTGCAGCGCCGCGGGTGCCCAGCGCACCGGCCGCACCCATGACCAGGTCAGTGATTGCGGCCGATCCGGCTCTGGAACTCTTCAGCGCGGTGGCCGAGGCCCATACCGATTATCTGCGTGAGCAGAAAGAGACGCATGAGGCGTTTCTCGCCATGGGCATGGGATTGACCTCGGGTACTGCGCCGGCTTTGCCCGCTGCAGCCCCCGGTGTGGCGCCGTCGCGTGCCCCTGATCTGCGCGTCGTAGTCGAGCCCGATGTGATTCCGGTGCCCTCTTCTGCTCCCGTGTCTGCACCGGCTCCAGTGGCACGAGCGACCCCGGCC
>JAKMDG010000342.1 GCA_022428035.1 Longimicrobiales bacterium | reverse complement strand
CACAGAGCCTGAACCGTACCAGGAGCTACTCGCACAGGGGCGTCGCTCGGCGGGTGTGGAGCTCGTCCGGCTGAACCGGGACGACGCACGGTACATCCTGACGGCCACGCTGACCGACGGCCGGATGCTCGTTGCAGTAGCGCCCCCGTTTCCGATCGCCTCCGGGCGATCCGTTCTGGGCCCGTTACTGCGTGGTGCGGGGGATACCGAACTCGAACCGCTGAGCGTCATGGCACTTCCCGACGGCGAGGGCGTGGATGGCGCGGTTCGGCGCAGCAGGACGTCGGAGGGCTGGAGGGTCGAGAGTGGGCTGCAATTCAGCACGGGTCCCAGCTACCGGGCCCGGTACGTCGTTGAGCTGCCACAGGTCCCCCTGGCGATTGCTCGGGCTTCACTCCTGACCGTCCTCAACCTGGCCCTGTTCCTGTTGCTGTGGCTCGGGGGCCGAGCCCTTCTGGGCGAGACTGCGCGGGAGCGGATTCAGCTCTCCACATTCGTGATCTCGTTCCGGGCGCGCGTCACGCTCGCCCTGTTCGGTTTCTTTGCGCTGGCGAACGCACTCTTCGGCACGGTCGCCTTCAGGACGTTGGATGAGGCATCGCGGCGGTCCGCTCAGGTGATCGCCGAGCGTGTCGTCGAGGACGCGGCTGGATGGTATCAGGCGCTCGGCGGTCAGGTGGAACGACTTGCGAGCCAGGTGGGGGCGGACCTCCTTGAGTACCGCGGAGGGCAACTCAGAGAGGGCTCTCTCGAGGAGCTCGTCGAGTTGGGGCTCTACGAGGGCTGGACGCCGTACGACGTCCTCCAGTCTCTGGACTCTTATGAAACGGCACAGGAGTTCCGGGAGTCCACGGTCGGGCGGTGGGAATACGTCACGGCGTACCGCCGACTGCCCGATGACGACTTGCTCGCGGTGCAGATCCCACTCCAGGCCGGGACCAGTGCCCTGCGGACTACGGACCTCATCGAGCTGCTTGCGTTCGTCGTGCTGCTGGGTGCTGTCCTGTCTCTGGCACTCGCCATGGTGGCCGGTCGCGCCCTGACTCGTCCCATTCTCGCTCTTCAGATTGCTTCGGAAAGTGTCGGATCCGGAGATCTCGGGCTACGCCTCCCGGCCCATCGCAACGATGAATTCGGGGCGGTATTCCGTGCGTTTAACCGGATGGTGGGACGTGTCCGTCGTGCACGGCGGCAGCTGGTGCGGACCTCTCGACGTACGCAGCTGATCATGGACGAGGCTGCAGTCGGGATGGTGGCGCTGGATCCGGCGGGTCGAGTTACGTTGGTCAACCCGCGCGCGGAGGAACTGCTCGGGGCGGAGGTCTTCGTCGGACGTTCGCTCCCCGGTGAAGGGACGTTGGGCGAACCTTTTACGGCTTGGCTGAACGACTATCTGGAGGGGAGCGCTGATGAGGCGAGCTCAGACTTCCAGGTCGGAGAGCGTCGCATACGGGTGCGGGCGCGCAGGCTCGGAAGCTTCGGCTCGAGGCGAGGGGTCGTGATCGCGCTCGATGATGTGACGGATGAGCTGCGGGCCGAACGTGTTCTCGCGTGGGGTGAGATGGCACGGCAAGTAGCCCACGAGGTGAAAAACCCGCTCACGCCGATCAAACTCAGCATTCAGCATGTGCGTCGTGCATGGGACGATCAGCGTCCGGACTTCGAAGACATCCTGATTCGAAACGCCGACGCCATGCTCGGAGAGATCGACCGTCTCGCGGAGATCGCTCAGTCTTTCTCTCGTTTCGGTGCGCCCGGTGCGCAGGATGTGCCGCTGGCTCCGGTCTCACTTTCTGATGTGGTCGGGGAGGTGATGGTCCTGTATGGCGGTGCCACGTCGCGCGTACGGTTCTCCGAGGAGTTCGAGCCAGAGTTGCCTCTGGTCGTCGCTCGGATAGCGGAACTGAAAGAGGTTCTGGTGAACCTTCTCGAGAACGCGAGGCTGGCCGGCGAAGAGGGTACATCCGTCGTGATCTCGGCTCGACGTAACGTGATACCGGGGACGGTCATACTCCAGGTGACGGATGATGGTAGCGGCATCCCGGAAGACATCCTGCCACGTATCTTCGAGCCCCAGTTCAGCACTCGATCGAAGGGTTCAGGCCTTGGCCTGGCGATCGTGCAGCGG
>JAKMDG010000324.1 GCA_022428035.1 Longimicrobiales bacterium | reverse complement strand
CGTCAACGGCGTATGGTTGTTCCACCGGCGGCTCTCTAACAAGCGATTGCTGCAGTCGCGTGAGACCATGGTGGGAAGCGCTGCGCGCTTGTGCACATCCAGCACGCGCAGCAGAATCGCGGGACGTTAGACGGCACTCTCCCCGGACGCCGGTAGAGAGGGATGGGTTGGGAGGAGCCGTGGCTGAGGCGCCAACGTGCTTCGCGTTCGGTTCGTTCTCTACCCTGTCCTCAACGTCATTCTCCACAGGTGCTGTTGTACACTGTCACGCCGAGGTTTTCCAGAGAGGTTACCACCGAGCAGTTCACCCCGGTGTTCCTCAGGTCCACGCCCCTGATACCCGGTCCGATCCCGATTCCACTGAGGAGAATCGGCTGGAAATTGCTGACGCCGTCAACGCCTCCGAGTGCATTGTCGTTGAGCTTCAGGTCACGCAGCTTGGGCATGAACCTCACGGCCGACAGTGAGCTGCGAAAGCCGCCAGCAAAGACCGTTCCCCCACCGATGGAATTCCCACCGAGGTAGAGCTGCTCCAGGTCCACGAGGTCACTCAACCAGGAGATGCTGGTGATCCGGTTGTTTCGGAGCCAGAGGCTCTGGAGTTTGGTGAGTCCCTCCAGCGGTTGAATCGAAAAGATCGAGTTGTCCTCCAGGACCAGGGAGATCAGCTCCGTCAGGCCGCTGAGCGGAGCCACGTCGATGATGGAATTCCCCTCGGCACGCAGGCTTCTCAATCCGGTCAACCCGCTCAAGGGGCTGAGGTCGGAGATCGAATTCCTGGCGACCTCCAGGTTCGTCAGGTTGGTCAGGCCGCTCAACGGCTGGAGGTCGGTGACCCGGTTGTCGTCCACGTCCACGGCGAACAGGCTGGGAATCTCGCTCAGTGGGCTCAGGTCCGTCACCTGATTGGATGCGAGTATGAGAACGGCGAGCTCACCCATCCCCGCCAGGGGACTGATGTCCGCGATGGAACTCTCCCTAAGCTCCAGTCGATTCAGGCCCCTCAGGTTCTGAAGACCCACCAGGCTGGAGATCCCGCCACCGACGTCCATGAGCGCCGTGTAGCTCGCAGCCTCGGAGCAGGAAGGAACCTCACCCGGCGCGAGCCCCACTTCGAGCCGTATCGCCGCGTCGAGGGCGGAGTCCGCGAAGGTGGCAACGGCGTAGCCCGGATAGTCTGTGCACAACTCCGCGGGGGCGAGTACGGGGCGGGGTGCAACGGTGACAGCCAGTACCCGTCGGTCTACCTGCCCATCTCCGCTCCGGACCTCGAACGTCACCGACTCCGACCCGAGCTCCGTGGGTGTGCCGATCAGGTCGCCTTCCGGATGCAGGGTCATTCCCGTGGGCAGCGCCCCGGCAGCCACGGTCCAGGTGTAGAATCCGTTCCCTCCCTGGGCCAACAGGTGAGGGTCGCCCGGTCTGCCGCCTGGCATGTACGGCTCCCCGTAGGTGACTTCCCAGTAGTCGACATGCTGGACAGCGTTCGGAACCTCGGTCGTGGTGACCGCCAGAGGTTCGAACGGTGCGACGACGAGTCCGTACTCCGAAAAGCTGTCGATCTCCCCGGTGACGGTCCTGTTGGTCACGTCCACGGATGGGTTTGAGGTGGGAAGCCAGGTCGTGCCGACCCGCTTGAAGACGCGGAGCCTCTGGGGCGGTGCTACCCCCGGAATCGCCGTCGGATCGTAGGTCAGTTGAAGTGTGACTGGTTCGACGAATTGCAGGCCGTCGGGCCCAAACTCGTACAGGGTCCCGGGAACGAAGTCAGGATCCGTGGACGGATTGCTTGCGGGCTCCACCGTGATCGTCCTGGAGGACGCTACGGCGCCGGGAGGTATGGTGAGAGAAACCCCACCGCCCTGAGCCACAATGGTCCCCCCGTCCGCATTCACCTGATACTGCTCAGGCTCCACGTCCTCTGGGCCCGACCCGGTGTCCGACCCGCACGCACTGAGTGCCAGAATCAGGACGGTCGAGCTGAGCACACCGATACGGTGGCTACAAGGGATACGAT
>JAKMDG010000318.1 GCA_022428035.1 Longimicrobiales bacterium | reverse complement strand
CTTCGTGCACATCCGGGACTGTTCCTTGCAGGACAGATCAACGGCACCACCGGGTACGAAGAGGCGGCAGGGCAGGGGGTCGTGGCCGGTATCAATGCTGCGCTCAGGGTTCGGGAAGAGTCGCCTTTCGTGCTCGAGCGGGATCAAGCATACATCGGCGTGCTGATCGACGATCTGGTGACCCGTGGCGTGGACGAGCCGTATCGCCTGTTCACATCTCGCGCGGAGTTCCGGCTCCTGCTGCGACAGGACAATGCGCCCCGACGCCTCGGCGTTCTCGCGAAGGACCGAGGTTTATTGACAGAGTCACAGGTGCACGCGCTCGATAGGCGGCTGGCTGAGGAGGATCGAGTCATGGCCTGGTTTGGTCGAACGTCTGTTGGCCCGGACGAGGTCTCGAAGATTCTGGAAGAAGTCGACTCGAGCCCCATTCAGCAGAAGGTGCGTGCGGTTGATCTCCTCAGGCGTCCACGGGTCAGCGCACGAGCGCTGATTGCCCTGGCAGATGAGCCGCCCGAAGGAGAGATGGCTGACGAGATCCTGGCAGCTGTGGAAGTTGAGCTGAAGTACGCGGGCTACGTCAAACGAGAGCGTGAACGGGCGGCTCGGCTGAGAAGTCAGGCCGCGTTTGTTCTGGATGCAGACCTGCCCTACCGAGACTTCGTAACGGTGTCGTGGGAGGCTCGTGAGAAGTTGAGCACCGTCCGCCCGGGGTCTCTTGCACAGGCGGGTCGGATCCCGGGCGTGTCACCGGCAGATCTGCAGAACCTCATGCTCGAGGTCAGGAAGTTGCGGGCCCACGCCTGAGGTGGTGCCGTACGCAGGGACCTGCCTGCCTCTTGGTCAACAAAGACGTTTCACGTGAAACGCACTCTGTTGTGCCGCGGCAAGTCGGACCTACAGTCTGTAGTGTTTCACGTGAAACACTCTCTCAGCGGCGTTCCATCTCCATGAAGAGCAGGGCGGGGTCGTCGACCTCGTCCAGGTTGAAGTCCCAGTCCGTGGGACCATCGAGGCGAACGATGTTTGCGGATGCGAACTCGTACTCTCGAGTGATCGGGTCACCATTCGTAGGCCTGAGCGTCAGGACACCGGCAGCGATATCGAGGGATCCGAATTCGGTAAACGGAGCGCTACCAAAGGCGATCGTGGACTGGTAGTTACCACTATCGAAGATGGTGATGTACGAGACACCGTTCTCCAGCAGGTCCACGACGATGGAGGTGTCCGCTACGCTCCGGATCGTTAGAACGGTCGCGTCCCATGTCCCGATAAACGGCTCGAGAAGGGGATTGGTGCTTACATCCACTGGCGTCTCGCCTGATCCACACGCCCCGGTGGCGATGGCGAGCATGATGGACATCGCCGCTCGCTTCACCCTGCGGCTACTACCGAAACTACCCTGATGTCCTGAAATCACCGTCAAAGCCCTCTGGTTTTCGGCGAATCTTCGCCCTTGGCCTGATCCCTGCGGAAAGCTCAACGGGCCCCAGTGGCGGGTCAAGGATTTTTTTGTGTTTCGTGCCACCTGCGGTGTGACCTATATTCCCCGCCCGCGGCCAACCCCTCAACGCAGCCCGAATGTCCCACGTCATTGCGATCGCGAATCAGAAGGGCGGCGTAGGTAAGACGACCACCGCCATCAACCTCGGTGCCTCGTTGGCTGTAGCCGAGAAGCGCACACTCATCCTCGATATCGATCCTCAAGGGAACGCGTCGAGTGGTTTGGGTGTCGAGGACAGGACGTCGAGACCCAACATTTATAAGGTTCTGATTGGTCAGGCCGCTCTCGCGGACGCGATCGTCGAACGGGTCCACTTTCCGTACCTCGATGTTGTACCGTCGACCCGCGATCTGGTCGGAGCTGAAATCGAGCTCGTGGCGGCATTCAGTCGAGAAACGATCCTGCGCCAGGCCATCGAGACAATTAGGGATCGATACGACTTCATTCTCGTGGATTGTCCCCCCTCCCTGGGACTGCTCACCGTCAACACGTTGACGGCAGCGGACTCCGTGCTGATTCCGATTCAATGCGAGTTCTACGCACTTGAGGGCCTGAGCCAGCTTTTGAATACCGTGCGACTGGTGCAGCGTGGTCTGAATCCCAGCCTCGACGTCGAGGGTGTGCTCCTGACCATGTACGACAAACGCTTGAACCTTTCCCGGCAGGTCAGCGCAGAAGCGCGGGAGTACTTCGGTCCCAAGGTGTACCGAGCCGCGATCCCCCGAAATGTCCGGCTTGCCGAAGCACCGAGTTTCGGGCAGCCCATCGTGCAGTACGATGTGCTCTCGCAGGGGGCGCAGGCCTATCTGGCACTGGCGAATGAAGTGATCGAGCGGCGTGACCGAGCTCTGGCTGTTGCCGCAGGAGCGGGATCATGAGCCGCGACCGTTTGGGCAAGGGTCTCGGCGCACTTCTGGGTGAGTACCTCGATCCTGAGGTTGCGGAGGGCGACATCCGTAAGGTTGCTCTGGCTGCCATCGTTCCAAACCCCGTCCAGCCCCGTCGCGTGTTCACTGATACGGAGCTGGACAACCTGACGTCTTCGATCCGCGAAAACGGACTGCTGCAGCCCCTCGTGGTGCGGCCGGCGCCAGGAACCGTCGATCGCTTCGAGATCGTCGCGGGCGAACGTCGGTTCCGCGCCCTCACTCGACTAGAGTGGGCCGACGTCCCCGTCATCGTTCGGGACGCGGACGATGAGACGCTTCTGGTCCTTGCCCTCGTCGAGAATCTCCAGCGCGAGGCACTCAACCCACTCGAGGAGGCGGAAGGGTACGAGTCTCTTGCCCAGCGCTTCGATATGAAGCATGCGGATATCGCAAAGGCGGTGGGGAAGGATCGGTCTACCGTCGCGAATCTCGTTCGGCTGCTGAAGCTACCCGTTTCGATTCGAAAGCTGGTCGAGGCTGGTGCGTTGACTCAGGGTCATGCCCGGGCGCTCCTTGCAGTAGCAGATCCCATGACCGCGGCGGATCTGGCGCGAAGCGCCGTGAAGGACGGATGGTCTGTTCGTGAGATGGAGCGTCGGGCTGCGGGTGCCTCTGGCAAGAAGCGGGTCCGTAAGCCGCAAG
>JAKMDG010000310.1 GCA_022428035.1 Longimicrobiales bacterium | reverse complement strand
TTTCGTGCCCCGCTGGCACTCGGCCTTTCGCTACTCAGCCTCCTAGGGCCCCTACCCCTCTCAGCGCAGGCGATTCCAACCCCGGAAGCGCACTTCGGCTTCCCGATGGGGACGGACAAGAAGCTCGCCCGCTGGGATGGGATCCTGGAGTATGTCACCCGACTGGCTGACGCCTCAGAGCGTGTCGTCGTCGACACGGCCGGTCCCACCACGAACGGCGCGGATTTCATCCGCATCACGATCTCGTCACCCGAGAATCTCGCCCGTATCGCAGAGATCCGCGCCGCCTCGAAGCAGATCGCAGGCGGGCGGATCTCACGAGCCGAGGCGCAAGCGATCACGGACCGGATTCCGGCTACAGCCTTCATCAACCATAACATCCACTCGACCGAGATCGGATCGTCTCAAACGAGCGTCGAGCTCATCTACGCACTCGCGACAGGGACGGACGCCGTCACCCGCACGATCCTCGACAACGTGGTTACGGAACTGATCCCGTCAGCAAACCCCGACGGGCAGATTCTTGTCACGGACTGGTATGATCAGAACGTCGGGACGGACTACGAGCGGGCCCGAATGCCGTGGCTCTACCACCACTACGCCGGGCACGACAACAATCGCGACTTCTTCCAGGCCAACCTCGTCGAAACGAGGTACTGGATGGACGCGATGTACCACGAGACCTACCCACAGCTCTACCTCGACCAGCATCAGATGGGGACGAGTGGGCCCAGGATCTTCGTACCGCCCTACCCGGATCCCATGAACCCGGAAGTCCATCCCCTGCAATGGCAGCAGTTACAGTTCATCGGTGGTGGAATGGTCGCGGACCTGCAGGCCGAAGGGAAACAGGGTGTAGTGACGGGCTCGATGTACCGGATCTGGGGGCAGGAAGGCGCTCTCACAGGCCGCTATCACAACATCGTGGCACTCCTGACGGAGACGGCGAGCGCACGCATCGCGAGCCCCGATACGGTGGAGCTGGCCGCACTCGAGCGCGGTGCCTCCCCGGGACGCGGGCTCAGCGAGTACGGGTTCCAGATGGCGTTCGTTGATCCATGGATGGGAGGTGAGTGGACGCTCGGTGACATCGTCGACTATCAGATGATCTCGGCAATGTCGTTCCTCGAGCAGTCCGCACGCTTCCGCGACCACTACATCATGGGTCGCTGGCAGATGGCCTCGGAGACGATCGAGCGAGCGGAGACCGAGGGGCCCGGCGCATACGTCTTTCCCATAGACCAGGTCGATCCGGTCGCGACGGCAGAGCTCGCAGACCGGTTGATCCTTCAGGGCATAGAGGTGCACCGCACGACGGAGGACTTCTCTGCGGTGCCTCAGGCCGACCTCTGGTTCCAGCCAGAGGACGGCACAATCGCTGTGCCCCAGAAGGCGGCGCATGACACCGCCGGCGAGGGTGACGACGAGGCCCAAGAGTCCGGTGATGAGGCTGACGAACAACCTGGCGAGGAATCCCTGGAGAGCGCTCGTTCGATTCCTGCCGGTTCCTGGGTGGTCTTCGGTGCACAGCCTGCACGCGCAGCAGTCCTCGATCTACTCGAGGTCCAGAACCGTCGCCTCCAGCGTGAGTGGCCAGGAGGCCCGTACATGCGCTCTTACGACGGCGCCGCGTATACGATGCCGCTGCAGATGGGTGTTGAGGCAATCCGCGTCGCAGCCGACGCCGTCGGTGACGTCGAGCTGGCTACTGCCGCACGGATCATTCCGCCTCCAGTTCCCGAGGCACAGATCTGGTATGCAATCGACGTTCGGGTGACGCGCGCGTGGCAGGCGGCAGCACGGATTCTCGACGCGGGCCACGACGTGTCGAAGGCCGATACGGACGACGGCCCGATGTTCCTCATCCCTGCTACGAGTTCGGCGCGCTCCGTACTTCTGGAAGCAACGCGCGACCTGGGCGTGACCGTCACGACCGACCCGACCGGCGTGAGTAACGCCCGCCCTCAGCTCGCCTCGCGGATCGGCGTTTACCAGGGTTGGGC
>JAKMDG010000117.1 GCA_022428035.1 Longimicrobiales bacterium | reverse complement strand
AAGAAGTACTACGTACCTGAGTTCCCCGTCCCGGAGGAGCACGGCAGCGAAGCCGACTACCTCGAGCACCTGTCCCTCGAGGGCGCGAAGGAGCGCTATGGTGACCCACTGCCTCCGGAACATCAGGAGCGCTTCGATTATGAGATGGGGGTCATCAAAGGGACCGGGTACGCCGGCTACTTCCTGATCACCCAGGACTTCATCCGATGGGCCCGCGAACAGGACATCCCGGTGGGTCCAGGGCGTGGATCGGCCGCCGGTTCACTGGTCGCCTACGCTCTTGGCATCACGAACCTCGACCCGATCGAATTCGATCTTCTGTTCGAGCGTTTCCTGAATCCCGAGCGGATCTCGATGCCGGATATCGACATTGATTTCTGCTACGAACGCCGTGGCGAGGTCATCGAGTACACGCGCGAGAAATACGGGAAGGACGCCGTCGGTCAGATCATCACCTTCGGAACGATGAAGAGCCGGGCGGTCATCAAGGACGTCGGTCGCGCACTCGGCTTCGAACCGTCCGAGACAGACCGTATCGCGAAGCTGATTCCGAACGCGCCCGGCCAGGCCTTCACCGTACAGGAGGCCGTCGAGGGACTTAAGGAGGTGAAGACCCTCTACAAGCAGGACGACCGCCATCGTCAACTTTTCGACTACTCGATGACGCTCGAGGGTCTGGCTCGTCACGCTTCGGTGCACGCCGCTGGCGTGGTGATCGCGCCCGGTCCGATCGACGACTACGTCCCGGTCTCCATTCAGAAGGGTGGGAACGGAGGCAATGAGGACGCGATGGTCGTCACGCAGTACGACATGAACGCGCTCGAGGACGCGGGCATGTTGAAGATGGACTTCCTCGGCCTGAAGACCCTGACCGTCATCCACGACGCTGTGGACATGGTGAAGGCCCGGTACGGCAAGCTCACCAACCCCGACACAGGGGAAGAGTACTCGACAGTCGATGACATCCCGCTCGACGATCCCGCCGTCTACAAGATGATGGCCCGCGGCGGGAACGCCGGGATCTTCCAGTTCGAGTCAAATCTCGCGAACGACAAGCTCCGGTCGATGCGTTGCGACCGCTTCGAGGATCTCGTTGCCACGAACGCGCTGATCCGTCCGGGACCGCTCGACTCGGGCATGACGGACGTCTTCATCGACCGAAAGCTCGGGAAGGAGGCCGTCACCTATCAGCACCCGACACTGGAGAAGGTGCTGGAGCCAACGTACGGCGTCATCGTCTACCAGGAGCAGGTGATGCGCATCGCGTCCGAGCTCGCCGGCTTCACGCTCGGCGAAGCGGACGTACTGCGGAAGGCGGTCGGGAAGAAAAACGCCGAGTTGATCAGGGCAGAGCTCGGCAAGTTCGTGACGCGGGCAGTCGAGCGGGATATTCCGCACGACATCGCCACCGATCTGGCTGATCAGATCGAAACCTTCGGTCGGTATGGCTTCAACAGGAGTCACTCCGCAGCATACTCGCTGGTGTCGTATCACACCGCGTGGCTGAAGGCGCACTACCCGGCCGAGTTCATGGCCGCGCTGCTCTCGTCGGTCCTCGACACCACAGACAGCGTGGTGAAGTACATCAGCGCGTGCCGCGACCTGCCGCGCTACCTGCCCAAGCTGAAGGATCCGGTCGAGGTCCTGCCGCCCGACGTCAACGAATCCGGCTGGAAGTTCACGGTAACCGAGGCCGGACGAATCCGCTTCGGAATGGGCGCCGTGAAGGGTGTCGGGCATGGCGCCGTCCAGTCCGTCCTGAAGGCTCGGCAGGACGGAGCCTTCACCACGCTCTTCGATTTCCTCGAGCGAATCGATATCCGCGCACTTAACAAGCGCGCGTGCGAAGCCTTGATCGCGGCGGGCGCGCTCGACGCCTTCGGTTTGCGGTCACAACTCATTGCCGGGCTGGACTCAGCCTACTCGGAAGTACAAGCGAGACAGGCCGAGATTGAATCCGGTCAGGGCTCCCTGTTCGGCGAATCGTCCTCCCTGCCGCGCTCCGCGCCGTCCCTGCCAAACGTACCGGAGTGGCCCGAGCCCGACCTGCTCGCCCGCGAAAAGGCGTCGCTCGGCTTCTTCATTTCGGGTCATCCCCTCGACCGATACCGGGAAGTCGTGCGCGCGCTCGGACCGGCCAACTCGCGCGCACTCGCTGAGCGTCCCGGCCAATCCGTCGAGCTACCGTGCGTCGTGACCTCGGTGACCCGGCAGATCTCCAAGAAGAACAACCAGGAGTGGGGCAAGATCACGGTCGAGGACTTCGAGGGTACCGCCACCATCCTTGCC
>JAKMDG010000112.1 GCA_022428035.1 Longimicrobiales bacterium | reverse complement strand
GGCCGGCGAGATACCGAAGGAAGGTCCGGCGAAAGCTAGGCCTCCGGCGTCGGAGTGATGTCCGCGTCGAGGTCCAGGTCGAAGTACTTCGCCGGGTTCTCGAGGAGCATCTGGTTCCGGTAGGAGTCCGGCACGCCATCGAAGGCGTCATCGAGGAACTGCTTCGACTTCGGATAGGACCCGACCGAATGCGGAAAATCCGAGCCGAACATCAATCGATCGAAGGGGAGGTGGTCACGCATCGCGACGCACTTGGGATCTCGGATGATTCCGAACCAGAAATGATCGAGGATGTACTCGGACGGCTTCCGCTCGAGCTTTCGATCGAAGGTGCCCTTGAAGATCTCGTAGTTGTCGTCGATCACGAAGAGACCCCAGGGCAGCCAGCTCGCGTTCACTTCCGCGAAGTAGAACTGGAGATCCGGGAAACGGTCGAGGGCCCCCGAGCAGATGATCTGGCTCATGTTGTACATCGGCGGCTGGCCGCTCACGCGCTGGACGATCGTCCCGGCAAAAGGGTCGGGGCCCGTGCCGACGCCCACGCTGCTCATGTCCGGCGCAAACTGCCCGAACCCGAAATGCGGCGAGAGCTTCATGCCGATCTCGAGGGAACGCTTCCAGAATTCATCGTCTTCGGGCTTCGCGAAGCCGGAGCCGTTCGGGAACATGTGGAGCGAAACCGAGCGGATGCCGTTGTCGACGAGGAACTCGATCTCGGCGATCGCGTCTTCGATCCCCGTCGTGGGGACCACCCCGTTCCCGATCAGCCGATCGGGGGCGACGGCGCAGTAATCCTTCGCGAGGAAGGTGTTGTATGCGCGAATGAGGGCGCGGTAGACGTCCTTGTCCCCGATGTTCTCTATCGCCCGCGACGCGAAGATCGGCGGGAAGAGGACCTCGGCATCGATGCCGTCGATGTCCTGTTCACGCAGACGCTGGGCTGCGTCGCCCGCGCCTTCCGCGGAGCTGCCGTCTTCGTTGAAGTAGCTACCGCCCTCGGTCACGACCGGACCGCGGCCCGTGATGTTCTGGCCGTTCGGGATCAGCGGCTGGCCTTCGATCAGCCAGGCTTCACCGCCGGTCGCGAGTTTCACCAGGCGCGGAGCGCGATCCTGGTAGATCTCGGGCATGTACTTGACCCAGGACTCAGGGGGCGTCTCGACGTGTCCGTCACCGGAAATGATCTGGTACTTGCGGCCCATGGGTGGCCCTCCGATCGTTGGTCTCCCTCTACGTTACACACTGGACGGGCGGTCGCTGCCCCCGTTTTCGAGGCGCTGGCGAGGGCGATTCGATGGCCTAGAGGAAGCTCGGACGCGTCCCGACGACCTTCTTCTCCTCGAGCGCGCGGATTTCTTCGGAGGATTTGCCCAGGCGCTCGCCCAGGATCTCTTCATTGTGCTCTCCCAGGAGCGGCGGCAACGTACGCTCGGTCTTCACCCCGTCGTACCGGACCGAGGAGCGCGGATAACCGATCCGCCCCGCGAAGGGATGATCGAGGAACTCGAGGAAGCCTCGGGCGTCGAGGTGTTCGTGGCCGGGGACGTTCTCCCGCTGGTTGTGGAGCCAACCGACGGGGACCCCCGCAGCAGCCAACGCGTCGCAGATTTCCTGCCCGGACCGGCCGACGCACCATTCCCCGAGACCGCGATCGATCAGGTCGGCACCGGCGCGGCGCCCTGCTTCCGTGGCGAAGGCGTCTGCTTCAGCCCATTCAGGGCGACCGAGCGCTTCGACGAGTGCCCTCCACTGCTCGTCGTTCGCACACGCGATCGCGACCCAGCCGAGATCGTCCGGATTCCGTTCGTCGCGGCATTCATAGACGCCCTGCGGCGACGCGACCGGCCCGACGTTGCCCGACCGCTCGAGCAGCACGTCGTAGGCGGTTTGCTCGACGACCTGCTCCCCCGCGAGCAACAAGCCGACCTCGAGCAGCGAGACCTCGATCACCTGACCGCCTGCGCCCTGCGCCTTGCGCTCCAGAGCCCCAAGCAGCGCGAGCACCGCCGTCATGCCCCCGACCGGGTCACAGATCCCGCGCGGCACCGTCGGTTCGCGATCCGGAAAGCCCGTCACCCAGGCGAGCCCCGAGGCCTGCTCGATCGTCATCGCGAATCCGACGCGATCCCGCCACGGCC
>JAKMDG010000108.1 GCA_022428035.1 Longimicrobiales bacterium | reverse complement strand
CTTTCCTCGCGAGCCGTCCGGGACTTGAAAGCGGATTCATGATCGCCCAGGTCACGGCCGTAGACCTCCTGGCGGAACTCAGGCTCCTGGCTGGGCCTGCCTCGATCGACTCGGTGACCACAAGTGCGAATCAGGAGGACCACGTATCGATGGGGCTGGCGGCTGCCCGTAAGGCGAGTCGGGCCGTAGACTGCATGGAACGCGTGTTGGCCACAGAACTCATGTGCGCGGCGGAAGGACTCGAATACCGACGCCCCCTCACGGCAGGGACGGGCGTCGAGGAGGCGTGGGAGGCCGTGCGCGAGCGAGTTGAAAGGCTCTCCGGAGACAGGATGCTCGGACCCGACCTCGAGGCGCTCACCAGCCTCGTGGCCTCCGGAGCGCTGGCCGACGTCGCCGCACGTTACGAACCGAACCAGGACTGAGGGAATAGCGACCCATGACGATGACCAAGATCGAAGACCAGATGATGGCGGGGGCTCGCGAAGTTCGTGCGCCGCGCGGCTCTGACATTTCCTGCAAGGGATGGGCGCAGGAAGCGGCTCTCAGGATGCTCATGAACAACCTCGATCCCGATGTGGCGGAACACCCCGATCGCCTCGTAGTCTACGGCGGGACGGGGCGTGCCGCTCGGAGCTGGGAGGCCTTCGATGCAATCGTTCGATGCCTCAGAGATCTCGAGAACGACGAGACGCTCCTGGTTCAATCGGGCAAGCCGGTCGGTGTCTTCCAGACGCATGAGCACGCGCCACGGGTTCTGATCGCCAACTCGAACCTTGTGGGCCGCTGGGCGACGTGGGAGCACTTTCGCGAGCTCGAGCGGAAGGGTCTGATGATGTACGGTCAGATGACCGCGGGCTCATGGATCTACATCGGCACCCAGGGAATTCTGCAGGGGACGTACGAGACCTTCGGAGCCATGGCCGAGCGACATTTTGGCGGTTCCCTGAAGGGGCGGTGGGTTCTGACCGGTGGCATGGGCGGCATGGGTGGAGCGCAGCCGCTCGCGGCCACGATGAATGGGGGTTCGATGCTCTGTGTGGAGGTCGACCCGACCCGGATCCAACGGCGTCTGGACACCCGCTACTGCGACCGAATGACCGACGACCTTGATGACGCCCTTCGCATGATCGACGAGGCCACCGCTCGCGGGGACGCCGTGTCCGTCGGGCTGGTCGGCAACTGCGCCGAGGTTCTTCCCGAGCTGGTGCGTCGTGGTGTAGTCCCCGACATCGTCACGGATCAGACGTCGGCGCATGACCCTTTGCAGGGTTATGTGCCGGCCGGTTTGAGCATGGACGCCGCCGCGGAGCTACGCACGGGGGATCCCGATGAGTACGTGAGACGCTCGATGGAGTCGATGCGTGTGCACTGCGAGGCCATCGTTGACCTCCAGCAGGCCGGATCGATTGCGGTCGATTACGGCAATAACCTCCGTGGATACGCAGAGGACGCGGGCTTCAAGGACGCCTTCGCCTATCCCGGTTTCGTGCCGGCCTACATCCGGGACCTCTTTTGCGAGGGGAAGGGTCCCTTTCGTTGGGCTGCCCTTTCCGGTGACCCTGCGGACATCCATCGTACCGACGATCTGGTGCTTGAGATGTTCCCGGAGGACGAGCACCTGTGCCGCTGGATCCGTATGGCCAACGAGAAGGTCGCGTTCCAGGGGCTCCCATCCCGCATCTGCTGGTTGGGGCAGGGGGCGCGTGCCCGCTTTGGCCTGGCCTTGAATGAACTCGTCGCCTCGGGGGAGGTCAGCGCACCCATCGTCATCGGGCGGGATCACCTCGACACCGGGTCCGTCGCGTCACCCAACCGCGAAACAGAGGCAATGCTCGATGGCACGGACGCCGTGGCAGACTGGCCGATCCTGAATGCGCTGCTGAATACGGCGTCCGGGTCCAGCTGGGTTTCGTTCCACCACGGTGGGGGTGTGGGGATGGGTAATTCCCTGCACGCTGGACAAGTCATCGTCGCAGACGGGACCCCTGAGATGGCGACCCGGCTCGAGCGCGTCCTGACCAACGATCCAGGCACGGGTGTCGCGCGCCATGCGGACGCCGGGTACGAAATCGCCCGGGACACGGCTCAGAGGGAAGGACTGACGATCCCGATGCCCTAAGTGTCGGGCCATCTGCTCGGGCGGTACTCGTGAGCGTTTGCGCTGTC
>JAKMDG010000102.1 GCA_022428035.1 Longimicrobiales bacterium | reverse complement strand
GTCGGCCGCCACTCCCCCGCAGCACCTCAAGCGGCGTGGGCACAGTGAGAGCCAAAGGCGACGAGTCGAAGGCTGCACGTGCCCCCTGAGCGTCACTACCGTAACCGTCAGGGGCACATACCCGGAGCGCCGCTAGGGCTCCTGGGCCGGACAACTCGGGAGGCGGCCCGCCGAAGCGATCGACTGCTGCCTCCACGCGCCCGAGAACTTGCTCCTGAGCTAGGGAGAGCCGCTCATGAGCAAAAGCACTTCCGCCGCTGGATCCGCACCAAAGGTCGTTCAGGGACCCAACGACGTCCGAAAAGAGATGCCCTCGATTGCGTCGCCGACAGACTCTCCTCGCAACAGCTCGGCAGACGCGGCGCTCCGTCCCCACCATATCAGATGTTGGTGGCACCGGAAGAGGGTACGTATCCCGTGGACATCTCCTTCTGGCGTGTCCGCGACCAACAAAACCGGGCCGCGAATTAAGATTGCACCCCTGACGCCAAGGCAAAGAAGTTTCATCGCCAGGGTGGCCCAAACTTGTGCGGCGGCGCACCTGGGCGGGATGCGCCGCCGTAGACGGACTCATTTCTTGCGGAGGGCCGCTCGGGCCTCTCGGCTCTTCACCAAGTTCTTGAGCAAGCCCCCCTCTCTATCGACTTCTTGCTTGACCTGGTCAAGCAGCGCTGGACAAATCATCAAGCTCGTCGCCATCCTCGACGTCCCGGCGAACATAGCCTGCTCCTCCGTCGTGAGCCTTCCAGCTCCTCCGCCTCCGCCACCCTCGAGATCCTTCAACTTGTCCAAGTACGAGTACTCGATAGTCTGCAGCTACCTGAAAGCGGCCTCGGCCGACACGAGGTTCAAGAGATCGCATTGATCTGTCTCGCCCAAGCACTTGATGAAGTTGCTGCTCTGCCAGTGGGCATTCACCCCCCAGCTGTTCCGCTCCAACTTGGATCGGCAGACGAAATCCTCATGGTGCGACTCGATCGTCTGCCCCATGCGCACGAGGTACTCGAGGCACCAAGCAGCAGTCCGCGCCCCGTTGAGGGGCCAGTCGGCGACGTCCGCTTCGGCGCACTCCTCGCTCAGCCTTACCCAGCTCTTGTAGCGACGTCCGCCGCGCCCACGGCTGATGGGCAGAATCTGCGCATCCTGGCTCGCCACTGCCGCCATAAAGTCCTCGAACTCGTCGTCCTTGACTCTCTTGGCCGCGATCGGCTTCCCCTCCAGGACCCACATCTTGGCTCCACCAGCGGTGACCGCCCCCGTCGGTGGCGTGCACTCGTCACCGTAGTCGAGTGCGCCTCCGAGACTAAAGACACGCCACGTTCCGTCTTTCCCGCCCGCCGGATCATCGGCGTCATCCTCCTCACCGTGGTCTCCTGCCTCTCCTCCATCGTCGTCTCCTCCGTCGTCGGGATCGCCGCCATCTCCTTCGCGGGCAACTCGACCAGTGGAACGACGCACATAGCCCTCGGCGGCAATTCGCCGCGTCTCCTCATCCAGATAATCATCAGCAATCTCTTGGTAGGCTTCAAATTCTCCGAGACTCGGAAACGCTGGATCAAACCTATAAGCCTGTCCGCGGCCGATGCCTCGAGGCACCGAGTTTCCTGGACCTGCGACCTTCACCTCCAAATTGAAGTTTAAGTCTTCGGCATAGACATTCATGTCTGGTGTCAGCACGATCCACACATTGCTGTCGCCCAGCGCAACCTCTCTCAGCAGACATCGCTCATGCCAGACGTCCCCGGCGTGGTAATGAACGAAGATCCGCTGACCTGCCGACACCCGATCCGGGCATGTCACGGGCATCTGGATGGAAGCGCTCGTACCTGGCCGCCAGCGGCGACACAGATGGGCTCGGTGGGATAGCGGGGTGATGCTGCTTTCGAGAGACAAATCCCTGCGGTCTGCAACATCCGCACAGCACACAAGCTGAACTCCACAACAACCAACTGAAAACAAAAGCGGGCTCTGATAAAAGCTTGCGATAATCGCCAACACCGCAAACGCTAGGCTCCTTGGCCGCAGGCGTGTCACACATGCACTGGACTTCGGGCGCGCACTCACACTTGACTTCTG
>JAKMDG010000074.1 GCA_022428035.1 Longimicrobiales bacterium | reverse complement strand
GCGCTGTCCGGGATCACCTGGACCGACGCCACCGAGGGCCTGACGACGGTCAGCGTCACGGTGTCCGCGAACGCTCCCACCGAGGCGACGACGTTTGCGGTTCCCGGCACCACACCGAAGGCCGTGGCGCTGTCGACAGTGACGATCGTCGGATCAAGGGAGGTCCAGAAGACCCGGGTCGGGCTCTGCGACGATGACGTCACGTCGGCTGTCAGTGCGAGGGTGGTGCCCTCGACGACCGTGTCCGTCGCGAGCGCGGCCGAGACACCGGTCGCGAAGACGTTCCCAAGGGGTCCGCGCACAAGCGGCACGTCGGGGGCGATCGTCGTGTCGCCGTTGGCAAGCGTGAGCGAAGGGCTACGACCGCTGAACTGCACCTCTTGAGCTCCCCCATCGTCCTGGTTGATGAGGTATAGCGACACTACTGCGTTCGACGGAGACTGGAACAGCGAGACGTTGAAGCGGATCTCCCACTCAGTCGCGAGGGGGTCGACGGCGAATGTCGAGTCCGCGAGGAGGCTGTTCTCCGATTCCCTACCCGCGACCGCGCGAATCCGGTTGATCGGGAGCGCGCTCGCGTCGGCAGGCGACGGAATGACCGCAAGCTGCACGACGATCTCCGCGGGAAGCTAGCTCCCGAAGGGACCGGTGGACGACTCGCTCGACACGCATGAGGCGAGAAGGACGAGCGCAGCAGTGCCGACTAGGCGGGGGGACGAACGTTTCATTCAAGCGCGCAATTGGTCGAGAGACCCAAACTGGCGCAAGTCAGAAACCTTGAACCGGCCGATCGTCTCCCGTCCTGGTCCCCTAACTGGCACATCCTCCGGCGAGCTCACCAGCTCGCTGCGGCGCTCGGGTGCCGACCTTCAGGCTGATCGGATGGAGCGGGTCGCGCTGCAATGCGGTCGATGACTTCGATTGCTTCAGTCATCTGGCCTCGTGAGATCTAATCGTCGAACGTGATCTTCAGTCAGTCCATCCCGTCCGGCTACCCGCCCGCCTCGACCAATCGGTTGTATTCCAGGATCTCGGGTCGATACTCGAAATGGATATTGTCGAAGCGCGCCCACTTACCACCCCAGAGGAAGCCGTGGCGCTCGAAGATCTCCACGACCACATCAGGAGGACTCCATCTCTGCTCGAGAGGGGTGCTGTGCCAGCCATTGCGATTCCATGCACGAGTCCACCTCCAGTAGACCTGCAGACCGTCGTACGAGGCGGGTACGAGGTCGACCGCCAGCCCCCACGCATGCTGACTTCGGGTGCCCGTGCCTGCGATTCCCCGATCGATGAACGAGTAGGCGATCTCGACGTCCTCGATCCATGAAGCCACAGCAGGGTCGGTTGCAGACAGGGAGAGAACGTCTCGTTCGACCTCATCAAGTGCCTGAACTGCCAAGTCGTTCAGGAACATGCGGCGACCGAGGAAGGTGGTCGGACTAGCCTGTCCCCTGATCTGGTCCTCGCCCTGACCCCAAAGAGCCTCCTGCACATCGTGGCAGAATCTGACAGGCCCGCCAGAAGGGAGGACCGGCTCACGGAGGGGCGTGAGAGAATACCGATAGAAGATCGAATCGCACCGGTCCTGGTGGTCCAGGTGCTCTTCCGCAAGCATGCGACCCTCCTGAAAGTGGATTGCCTGACCAGCCAGCAGGAAGACGATGTCGTCGTCGCGGTACGTCACAGAATCGATGAATGGGCCATACACACCCATAAAGGCCCGGACCCTGGCGTCCGCGAGAAGCGCAGAAGGCCTCGCCCCCAACTCCGACACCAGGTCTTCGCCGATCGCAGGGTCGGGGGTCGGGGTCGCATGCGACACCTCTGCCATCGTCGCAGATTCAAGGGCTGGGCCTGGATCCTCGCCACGGGCATCCGACCATGGGCCTGACGTGCCGATGAACCCGAAGGCCAGCACGCCTGGGATTCGAATCCACCATCGTGGTGTCAGGTTCATGGGGCTCCTTTCTTGGCGGGGCGGGACACACTCGGCTGGTCACCCGTTTGGCGCAAGCGGGATCAGGGTCTGACGTCATGTGCGACCCTGTTCATGCAGCCGGGCCATCAGGCGTACACTACCGCATGGAGACGGAGCCAGACGGAGCAGGCGCTAGGTAGAGGAGCGTCGTTTCGAGCGCTTCCCGCCCTGACGGCCACGGTCGAAGCGCACGCGGACGCGCTTGCCTTTCAGCTTGCCGTCTCGCAGGGAGTGCATCACCTGTTCGGCCACGTCGTCCGAGATCTCGACGATGCTGAACTTCTGCGAGATCTGAATCGACCCGATCTGGTTGCCTCGGATGCCCGCCTCTCCGGTGATGGCTCCGACGAGATCCTTGGGCCGAACCGAATCGGAACGACCTGCACCGATATAGATGCGTTGCACGTTCGCGAGCCGCGCCTTGCCACGACGCCCCTCTGGCTGAGCCCCCGCGCCATCAGCATGAGGCGTCCTGTCCTTCGACTTCTTGCCGGACGAACGCTTCTTGTAGGGCTGCTCGATCGGGATCTCTTCCTCTTCTCCTTCGACGACGGTGACGGTCGCGGCGTGACCCATCTTCACCGCACCAAGCGCGATGTCGAAGAGGTCGAACTCGTCCGAAAGGGACTCGACTACGACCCGGAAGCGGTCCAGATCACCCTCGAGAATCGACTCACGCACCGAGGCTCGGGTCAGTTCCAGACGGCGCGCCCGAAGATCTGCGACGGTGGGGAGCGAGGCGATATCGATCTTCTGCTTGGTGAGCCGCTCGATGTTACGCAGCTGCGCATGCTCGCGAGGTTCGGCAAGGGTGATCGCGATACCTTCCCGGCCAGCCCGCCCCACACGCCCGATACGGTGGACATACGCTTTGGGGGCAGAGGGCACGTCGTAGTTGATGACGTGGGTGAGGTGCGCGATGTCGAGCCCGCGTGCGGCCACGTCGGTAGCAACCAGCAGGTCCACGGAGTTGCTGCGGAGCTTTTTCATGACCCGCTCGCGCTCATCCTGTGACATGCCAC
>JAKMDG010000289.1 GCA_022428035.1 Longimicrobiales bacterium | reverse complement strand
GGCGCAAACGGTCGAGCGCGTCAGGTGGGGGCGGGCCCCGATGAAGACAGAATGAACGGGATCCAAGGAGGGATACCGAAGCGGTTAAACGGGGCAGACTGTAAATCTGCTGGCCTTTGGCCTACGGAGGTTCGAATCCTCCTCCCTCCACCATCCCGGGTTTTCGGGCGGGAATAGCTCAGCTGGCTAGAGCACCAGCCTTCCAAGCTGGGGGTCGCGGGTTCGAATCCCGTTTCCCGCTCCATTCGTTCTCGCGGCGACGCCTCGAGGGAAGCATGAGGCCTCGAGAGAGCTCGGGGCCGACGAGTAGACGGGCAGGGACGCAAGACAATTTCGCTCACGTAGCTCAGGTGGTAGAGCACGTCCTTGGTAAGGACGAGGTCAGCGGTTCAAGCCCGCTCGTGAGCTCCAGAAGATCGCGGTTCGGTCCAGGCCGAGCGCGTGAGACGGAGGCGCCCGGACCGAAGGGGAGGGCGCTCGACTCAGTCAACGAATTTCAACAGAGCGACTTCGACACCGTGGCTCCGGGGGGCGTCACGGGGGCAGCCGGAACGAGAACCGGATCCGCCCAGCGAAGCCGACCCAACAACGGCAGCCGGAAGATCCGGTCGCCAGCCAGCTGAACCCAGCAAGCAAGAGAGTGAGCAGGCAGAGACCATGTCCAAGGAAAAGTTCGAGCGGACTAAGCCCCACGTGAACGTGGGCACGATCGGCCACGTCGACCACGGTAAGACGACGCTGACGGCTGCGATCACTTCGCGTCAGGCGCACAAGGGCCTGGCCGAGAAGATGGACTTCGCGAACATCGACAAGGCTCCGGAAGAGCGAGAGCGCGGCATTACGATCGCGACGGCGCACGTGGAGTACGAGTCGGAAGGGCGCCACTACGCTCACGTCGACTGCCCCGGTCACGCTGACTACGTGAAGAACATGATCACGGGCGCGGCTCAGATGGACGGCGCGATCCTGGTGGTTTCGGCCGCGGACGGTCCGATGCCGCAGACGCGCGAGCACGTTCTTCTTGCTCGTCAGGTGAACGTTCCGCACATCGTGGTGTTCCTGAACAAGGTCGACCAGGTGGACGACGAGGAACTGCTGGAGCTGGTGGAGATGGAGATCCGCGAGCTTCTGTCGAACTACGACTTCCCGGGCGACGACATCACGATCGTGAAGGGTTCGGCTCTGAAGGCGGGCGAGGACTCCGCGAACGACGGCGACAACGCTTGCATCGACGAGCTGATGGACGCGCTGGACGCTTCGATCCCGGAGCCGGAGCGTGACACGGACAAGGACTTCCTGATGCCGATCGAGGACGTGTTCTCGATCACGGGTCGCGGGACTGTGGTCACGGGCCGCGTCGAGGCGGGAACGGTCCACCCGTCGGACGAGGTGGAGATCGTGGGCATCAAGGACACGACGACGACGACGGTGACGGGCGTCGAGATGTTCCGGAAGCTTCTGGACGAGGGTCGCGCTGGCGACAACGTGGGTTGTCTGCTGCGTGGTACGGGCAAGGACGACGTGGAGCGGGGTCAGGTTCTGGCGAAGCCGGGCTCGATCACGCCGCACACGAAGTTCAAGGCTCAGGCCTACATCCTGACGAAGGACGAGGGGGGTCGACACACTCCGTTCTTCAACGGTTACCGGCCGCAGTTCTACTTCCGAACGACGGACGTGACGGGGGTTGCGAACCTTCCCGACGGAACCGAGATGGTGATGCCTGGTGACAACGTCGAGATGACGGTGGAGCTGATCACGCCGATCGCGATGGACAAGGAACTCCGGTTCGCGATCCGCGAAGGTGGCCGCACGGTCGGCTCCGGCGTCGTGTCCGAGGTGATCGAGTAGGGCAGGGCCCTTCGTTCAGGGGCGGGCAACCGCCGCCCGTCCCGCGACAAAACAGACGTCGCACATTGGAGAGATTCCATGGCTGAAGCCACGGCACAGAAGATTCGGATCCGCATGAAGGCCTACGACTACAAGCTGCTCGATCAGAGCGCGGGTGAGATCGTGGACACGGCGGTGCGCACGGGCGCGCGCGTCGCGGGGCCGATTCCGCTTCCGACCAACAAGAATAAGTGGACCGTGCTGAAGGGCCCGCACATCGAC
>JAKMDG010000018.1 GCA_022428035.1 Longimicrobiales bacterium | reverse complement strand
CCCCAGGACGCGTCGTCATCACCGGAATGGGCCTTGTGTCCCCGGTGGGGAACGATGTCCAGTCCACATGGGAGAATCTGCTCGCCGGCACGAGCGGCGGCGGTCCTATCACCCACTTCGACGCGACCGATGAGTTCGCGTGTCGTATTGGGTGCGAGGTGAAGGGCTTTGACCCCCTGGATTACCTCGATAGGAGAGAGGCGAAGCGGCATGACCGCGTCTCTCAGTTTGCGGTCGCGGCCGCCGCTCAAGCGCTCGAACAGGCGGGGTTGGAGGGCGTTCCAGATGGCGGAGACCCGGAACGCTTCGGTGTCATCTTCGGCAGTGGAATCGGCGGCATCGGTACGTTCGAAGAGCAGCACCGCCGGCTGATCGAGAAAGGTCCGAGTCGGGTCAGTCCGTTCTTCATTCCCATGTTCATTCCCGACATCTCGGCGGGTCTGATTTCGATCCGATGGGGATTCAGGGGTCCGAACTACGCCACGGTTTCAGCATGTGCGTCGTCTGCGCATGCGATCGGTGACGCCATGCGGCACATCCGTCACGGTGACGCCGACGTCATGGTCGCCGGGGGGGCCGAGGCGACGATCACGCCGATGACCTTCGCAGGTTTCAGCTCCATGAAGGCGATGTCGACCCGGAATGATGATCCCGCTCGCGCCAGTCGGCCGTTTTCAGCCGATCGAGACGGATTCGTCATGGGGGAAGGGGGCGGTGCGGTCGTTCTGGAATCACTGGAGCATGCTGAAGCTCGTGGCGCGACGATCTTGGGTGAGGTGGTCGGATATGGCCTGAGTGCGGACGCATTTCACATCACGGCTCCGCCACCGGGTGGATATGGTGCACAACACGCCATGCGCATGGCGCTCAAATACGCCGAGGCGCCGGCCGATGCTGTCGATTACGTGAACGCCCACGGGACGTCCACTATGGCTGATGCCATTGAGACTGAAGCCATCAAGCAGGTCCTCGGCCATCGTGCCAGCGAGATCGTCGTGGGATCTACCAAGTCCATGACGGGTCACCTCCTCGGTGCGGCCGGAGCGCTTGAGGCCATTGTGTCGCTGCTGGTCTGCCGCAGCGGAATGATCCCACCCACGATCAACTTCTCCACGGCTGATCCCGACTGTGACCTCGACTATGCCCATGGCGGGATGATCGAGCGTGAGGTTGATCTGGCGTTGACGAATTCGTTCGGCTTTGGCGGTCACAATGTCTGCCTCGCCCTGAGGGGCTGGGACTGAGCACACCATTCCGCGTCGGTCTGGGGTATGACTCCCACCGTTTCGACGCGGCACGTCCCCTGATTCTTGGGGGAATCTTGGTCCCCGACCACGCGGGGCTTACGGGGCACTCTGACGGGGATGCGGTCGCTCATGCGGTGATCGACGCGATTCTGGGTGCGGCTGCCCTCGGTAACGTTGGAAGCCACTTCCCGCCGACTGACGCAACCTGGAAGAACGCTGACTCGATCGAATTACTGCGAGCTTCCTCGACTGTCCTTCAGGAGGCGGGCTGGAGCGTGGGCAACGTGGACGTGACGGTCATCTGCGAGACACCCAAGATCGGCCCGCACTCAAGCGCGATGCGGGCGCGGTTGGGCGATGCCATGCAGATTCCGTGGGAGCGCATCTCGATCAAAGGGAAGACCAACGAGCGCATGGGCTGGATTGGAGCGGGCGAAGGCCTCGCGGTACACGCCGTCGCTCTCGTCGAGGCACGGTAAGGCGAGCCTGTCACACGGAGCGGGGGCGTGACCGAGTTCGTTTTATGGATGGATCGTCTGCCGAACCTGGCGCTTTACATCGCACTAAGCCTTGGGGCCGCGGTTGAAAATCTGCTACCCGCCGTGCCGGCTGACACCTTTGTGGCGATCGGCGGCGTTCTGGCCGGGGCAGGTGATCTGACGGCAACGTGGATCTTCCTGGGCACCTGGCTCTGCAACGTTGCGGGGGCACTGTTCGTGTACCGTATGAGCCATCTTCATGGGCCGGCCTTCTTCGAACGGGGACTTGGACGCCACGTGCTCAAGCCTCATCAGATGCGCCGCATGAGTGGCTTCTACGATCGATGGGGCACGATCGCGATCTTCCTCTCCCGCTTTCTGCCGGGCGTTCGGGCGATCGTGCCGGTTTTTGCTGGAGCAACACATCAGCCCTGGTCGCGTGTTGTACTGCCACTGACTGTCGCCTCCGCAATCTGGTACGGAAGCCTGGTCCGTCTCGGCGTCGTCGCCGGACGCAATCTCGTGAGGCTCGAGGAGTTGCTCGCGGGCATACATCGTGGACTGGCTCTGGTCGCAGTACTGGTGAGCCTCCTGATCGGGCTGTGGTGGTACCGAACACGGATCCCTGGAGACGACCAGTGAAACCCGTCATGCCAGAGGGCCCGGCGGAATTTCGGTTCGAGCAGTTCTACGACTACCTCACCTTCGAGCGTGGCCTTTCGGATCGAACGGTTGTGGCCTACGGCCGCGACCTGTCGCGCTGGATGACCTTCCTCAATTCTGAAGGAGTCCGGGATCCGGCCGCGGTAGACGTGCGTGTTCTGCGGGAGTGGATCTTCGCATTGAAGGACAGTGGATTGGCGCCCACGTCCATCCGACGCGCCCAGTCGGCTGTTCGCACATACTTCGGTTTCCTGCTCGGCGAGGGCGTCCTCGATGCAGACCCGACAGACCGTCTCGACTCACCGCGAGTCGACCGAACGCTGCCCGAGTTCCTGTC
>JAKMDG010000014.1 GCA_022428035.1 Longimicrobiales bacterium | reverse complement strand
CACTCTGCTCGCAGGTTGCGAAGGCGGCGGTGGTGGAGGAGGCGGAGGCGGTGGCCCAACGGAGCCGCCGACACCTGTGCCGACGACGATCTCCGTGTCACCGTCGAGTGCTTCGGTGGCGTCACTTGGAGCGACGCAGCAGTTCACGGCGACGGTCCAAGACCAGACGGGTGCGACGATGTCGGGTCTACCGATCTCGTGGTCGAGTTCCGATGGGTCGATTGCGAGTGTGACGTCGAGTGGGCTGGCGACGGCTACGGGAAAAGGCTCGACCAGTGTGACGGCGACGTTGTCGTCGATCATCGGGGGTGCGTCGCTCCAGGTACGACAGGAGGCGACGAGTCTGTCGGTAGGCCCGACGGCGCTGAGTTTTTCGGCAACCGGCGATACGGTTCGCCTGACCGTGACGGCGGTTGATGCGGGTGGTTCGCCGATTGAACAGCCGGACGTTGTGTGGACATCGAGTGCGGACTCGGTGGTGAGTGTGGTCGATGGTCTCGTGACGTCGGTAGGCAACGGGTCCGCCGTGATCACGGGGACGTCGGGGAGCGTAAGTGCCGAGGCGGAGGCGACAGTGCTTCTGATGGCGGAGCTGCCGATCGTGATCGTGGTCGGGGCCAGGGGCATCGACGCGTCCTCGCAGTCGGACTCGATCACGGTGGGTGGCACTGCACAGATGAGTGCGGTGGTAACGGACGCAGGAGGGAACCCTCTGGATGTCACCGTACGATGGGCATCCTCGAATCCGGCGATTGCGACGGTGAATGAGGCGGGTCTGGTGACAGGGGTCTTGCAGGGAAGCACAGACGTTCTGGCGACCTACGACGGAGTCTTGGGCATACGGACGATCACTGTGACGCAGAACTGAGTGGACTCGTCTGTGCGCATTCAGCTCAAGAAATTCTACGTCTTGGCAGTTGTCAGTACGGTCGTTCTGTGGGCCTGTGACGACAACGCCGTTCTACCCGTTCGCGATCTGGATACCTGCCGGTGACCCGAACGGTACGGTGTGGCTCGGGGGCGCATTCGGGATCCTGAAAGGGACGAGGTAAGCCAGGGCAGCTTGATCGCCCGCATGCGAAGAATCAGGAGTACGGTGCGCGGGTTCCGGGCGTCTTCACGGAGTGACAGAAGGACCCTCTCGAACAGCTATCGTATGGGCAGGAATCCCATGAGCCTCTCTCTTCCGGGAAAGTTCGTGATACGAACCGGCGGCCCCCCATCAAGGGAGCGTGCCATCAGCTCTCGATCCCCGGAGGCCATCGAGTAGTACGCCACAAACGATCCATCGTCAGAAAATCTGCAACCGTTCTGGCGTCCGCTTTCGTCGGCGAGTGGCAGGATTTCTCGGGTGCTCAAATCCACAAGCATGATGTCTGATTCGTAATGGCCGAAACGCTCGGATTGCCAGCAGCCGTATTTGCGGTCTCGTGAGAGGAAGATCTCATAGTCATTCCAGTCGTTTTGGGTCAGCCATTCTTCCGAACCTGTTCGTGGATCAATGATCACGAGTTCGAGCGACCCATCTTCTTCCTGGCTTGTTTTTCCCCGTGAAAGGATGAACGACCCATCCATCAGGAACCATCCATCGGTCTCGTCCACGGTACTGCCAGAGGTGAACGCGCTTGATCGGGAGTCCTGAGAAATCATTGAGATCGTGCGGATGCCGTTGGTGTCTTGTGACTGCACTAACACCTTCGAGTCAAGAACATCCTGCAGAGCCTGTCCGGGCGAGAGCACCACACGAATCGTGTCCTTCGTTAGCGCATCGAGTAGCGTCATCTCGTCTGCCTGAGCGTCGATGACTACATATGTCTCGCTGCCGAGCACGGCGGTGCTTTGAGGCTGGACGGGGAACGGAAGGATGTCACCCGTGAGGTTAGACCGGACGCGCGAGTTCGGGTAACTACGCCACTGTTCCTGTCCACCTGAGAGAACAGGCAGGTACAAAGAATCGCCGTTGGCAGCGAGCACGACAGCGCCTTTGCAATTCACTTCCCCGGAGAGGGCTGTATCTGCAGAAATCCTCTCCACGCCCAGATCCAGACCCCAACGGTAGTACTGTGGAGCGCCGCCGCGAGCGGAGCAAAACACGATATCCTGTCCCAGTTTCGTTTCGGTGGGTTGGCGGTCTAAGAATTGGACTGTGGCCAGGGCTATCAGAGTCACGGACAGCGCCATTTCTGCCCACGTCGGTGGACGAAGTAGACGTTCAGGGCGCCCTCGTGTGGGAGTCGCCGAGGGCGGTCGGTGCCCTCCCTCGCTGATATTCCGCTCGTGAGTCGGAAAATTCTGAAGAATGTGAGCCTCATGCGGGCACGCGCCCCTGAGCGTTGCTACAGGTGGAGTCAGGAAGTCGCGCTCCTCTGTGCCGACAATCACTACGGTCAATCCATCACCTCCCATCTGGGCGATTGCCCGAGACAGGACGGTCGAGAGCAGCTGCGGCAAGTCTTTCGTTGTGCCCACGATGATCAGGGCTTGCTCGTCCAGTACCGCCTCGAGTGAGTCGGCCAGAGCAAGGATGACTTCGCTCTGCCCTTCGCTGGTCTGCCGCATGAACTCGGCATCAGTATCCAAGCGCAGAAGCGTTTGCCGAGTCGCTGGGCGGATCCCGGCACCCCCCGGTAGATCAATCAGATCGGTCAGGAGGTGAGCGAGTGGTCGTGAGTCCGCGAGCGTCAGAACGGCTGGGCGTGTGAAGCTCGGCAGAGCATCCTCGACCGCTCGCAGGCTTTCGAGTCCCCAGCCCGACTCGCTCTCCAGCAGCCGGACGAAGGAACTCGGAAGACCACGACGCGCTCGGAATACGATGGCTTCCACAGCGGAAAGGCCTACCCGAGTGTTTGCCCAATCAGCACTCTGAATCTGGTCACCATCGATCAACTTCCGGATAGCCAGCGCAGAGATGCCCGCCAATTCAGCCTGGGCCAGAGCGTTGGTTACACCGACCTCGTCATCACGCTGCTGGGCTGAGCTTACTTCCCGCGCCGCGGCGATACGGACTTGTTCGATCGCAGTCTGATACCAGGCCTCCCACTCCTGCCACATTACGTCCGATGATGAAGCGAGCGGTTTACCTGCTTGCAATGGCCCCCGGACCAACGCTAGACAGCCGGAGTAATCTTCGCTCGAAAAACAATGATCCAGAGCCCATGAGTCGCTTTGGCAAAGATTCTTGTCGAGTGTGACC